>JAEYZV010000004.1 GCA_023427865.1 Acidobacteriota bacterium | reverse complement strand
GCTCGCCGTGGTCACCGACGGACGCGTCGAAGCGACGCGCGGGCAGTTGCGCGTCCGGGAGGCATCTCGCGCGACGGTGCTGCTGGCCGCCGCCACCAGCTTCAACGGACCGGATCGCGTCGGCGTCCCCGCCGGTCGCGCCCCGTCGGCGATCACGCAGGGGCAGCTCGATGCGGCGCGAGCGCACGGCTGGGAGGCGCTGAGGGCGCGGCACCGCGAGGATCACGCAGCGCTCATGTCACGGGTCACGTTCGATCTCGGTGCGCGGCCAGACGACGAGCGACCGACGGACGTGCGTCTCGCGGAGGGCGCGGCCGGCGACCCGGCGCTCGCGCCGCTGTTGTTCCAGTACGGCCGGTACCTGCTCGTTGCCTGCAGTCGTCCGGGCACGCAGCCGGCGAACCTGCAGGGGATCTGGAACGACAGGGTGCGCGCGCCGTGGAGCAGCAACTACACGGTCAACATCAACACGGAGATGAACTACTGGCCCGCCGAGCCCGCGAACCTCGCGGAATGTCACGAGCCGCTGCTCGCGGCGATTGGTGAGCTCGCGGCAAACGGCGCCGAGACGGCCCGCGTGAACTACGGCGCAGACGGCTGGACGACGCACCACAACACGGACCTGTGGCGGCAGACGGCACCGGTCGGCCGCTTCGGTGAAGGCGACCCCGTGTGGGCGTGGTGGCCGATGGGCGGCGCGTGGCTGGCCCAGCACCTTTGGGAGCACTATGCATTCGGCGGCGACCGCGAGTGGCTGCGCCGCACCGCGCTGCCGCTGATGGCGGGTGCCGCGCGGTTCTGCCTCGACATGCTCGTGGAGGACGGCGACGGCTTCCTCGTGACGTCACCATCGACCTCGCCCGAACACAAGTTCCGGCTGCCCGACGGTGGTCTGGCCGCCGTGAATGCCGGCAGCGCCATGGACCTCGGCATCACGTGGGACGTGTGCACGAACGTGCTGCAGGCGGCGCGCGTGCTCGGCGTGGAGGACGCGACGACCGCGCGCATCGCGCAGGCGCTCCCGCGGCTGCGCTCGTATCGCATCGACGCGCAGGGCGCGCTCCAGGAGTGGGGCGTGGACCTGCCCCAGCAGGACCCGCACCACCGCCACTTCTCTCACCTCTTCGGACTGCACCCCGGTCGCCAGATCACGCCAGAGGCGGCGCCGGCGCTGTTCATGGCGTGCCGCCGCTCGCTCGAGCTGCGCGGCGACGAGGGCACGGGGTGGTCGCTCGCCTGGAAGATCAACGCGTGGGCGCGGCTGCGCGATGGCGATCGTGCGCACCGGCTCCTCGTCCGGCTGCTGCGGCTCGTGGACGACACCGGTGTGCGCATGAACAGCGCCGGCGGCGTGTACGCGAACCTGTTCGACGCGCACCCGCCGTTCCAGATCGACGGCAACTTCGGGGCGACCGCCGGCATGTGCGAGATGCTCGTCCAGAGTCACGCCGGCGTCGTCGATCTCCTGCCGGCGCTGCCGGCGGCCTGGCCGCGCGGCCGGGTCACCGGGCTGCGGACGCGCGGCGGGTTCGAGCTGGACCTGTCGTGGGACGAGGGGCGACTCACGCGCGTGCGCGTACGGTCGCGGATCGGCGGGACGTGCCGCCTGCGCAGTGCGGTCGCGCTGCGCGTGGACGGCGCGGCGCCGTCTCGGCCGGCTCGCGGCGCCAACCCGAACCCGTTCTTCCTCGTGCACCCGGTGGCCGACCCGCTGCGGGCACCGGGCATCGCCGTGCCGCCGCCTCCGCCACTGCCAGCGCATATGATCGACGTGGACACGACGGCAGGCGGAGAGGTCGTGCTCGCGCATGCGTCGCTGTGAACATCGACGTTCACGAACCCCCTGCATGGTCCCCGGGATCCCGGCCGCCGGCGGAACCCCTGCCGCTCGCGTCCGTTTGTGCAGAGAGGCCGCACGAGCGGCAGGGGCAGACGACATGCGGACACGGTCTTTTCTCAGCATTCACCTCGGCGCATGGGCTCTCGTCGCCGGTTCGGCTGCGCCTGCACTTGCGCAGCTGCCCGCACGTGTCGAGGCCGCCGCCATCGGTGGAGCGATCACGCCCGTGCTCACCGCTACGCCCGTGGCGGACGCGCGGTCGGCACCGTACGCGTGGCGCGGCCACGAAGCAGCCATCGAGGAGTACCTCCGCACGGCGCCGGTCACACACTTCAAGAAGATTCCTGTCGGGATCACCAAGCCCCGCCGCGGCTATTTCGAGCCGGGCGGCCCGGTGCGCAGCTTCGCGTGGAAGGCGCTGTCGCCAGGGATACTGCACGGCAAGATGGAGAGCTACCGATCCGAGATCGCGGCGTACCTGCTGAGCCGCCATCTCGGGATGGACATGGTGCCTCCCGTCGTCGAGCGCCGCATCGGTGGGGTGAGGGGCGCGGCGGTCTACTGGATCGACGGCGTGCGGCCCTGGAATCCCGAACAGCCGCCGACCATGCCTGGCGCCAAGTGGAGCCGGCAGACGAGCCGGATGCTGATGTTCGACCAGTTGATCGGCAACATCGATCGCAACCAGGGCAACCTGCTCTACGACGATGAGGGACACCTGTACCTGATCGACCACTCGCGCGCGTTCGTCCTGCAGCCGAATCCCGGCACGATAAAGCCGCCCCAGCAGTTCGACCGCGCACTGTGGGAGCGCATGGCGGCGCTCACGCGGGAGGAACTCGACGCGGTGCTGCGTCCGTGGCTGGACGGCTCCCAGATCACCGCGGTGCTCAAGCGTCGCGACGCGATGCAGAAGTACATCGAGCGCCACGTGCGCGAGCGTGGCGACGCCGTCACCTTCCTCCCGCGCCCGGCTGCCGACACCATCGCACCGTAACCACGGTCCACGGCGATGACGTCGGCAGGCGCGCCGCGGAGCACGCCTGCTTCTCCCGCCAGCGTCACCTCATCGTCATCGCGTGGTCGCGTCCGCGTCACGGATGCGTGTCATGCTCGGGCACGCGTGCGCCGCCGAACGTTCCGGGCGCATAATGTCTCCTCTCGACAAACCAACTGCGCGTAGCCCGTCCGCCATCGAGGCGGAGCACTGTGGCGGCGCAAGAAGGATTGGCATGTTGCAACGCGTCCTCGTCCGTGTCCTCGCGCTGCTGTGTTCGCTGCACCTGTGCAGCGCCGCAGCCTTCGCCCAGTTCGACAGCGCCACGGTTCTCGGGTTCATCAACGACCAGTCAGGTGCCGCGATGCCCGGCGTCACCGTGACGCTGACCAACCCCGCCACCGGTATCGCCTCCACCGCCGTCACCGACGAGCGTGGACAGTACCAGTTCCTCAACGTGCGGCCGGGCACCTATGCCCTGAAAGCCGAACTGCAGGGCTTCACGACGGCCGTCGCGAGCAACGTCACCGTTACCGTGAACGCGCGGCAGCGCGTCGACCTCACGATGGCGGTCGGCGGGGTGGGCGAGACCGTCGAGGTGACTGGCGCCGCGCGACTGCTCGAGAGCGAGTCGAGCGATCGCGGCACGGTCATCACCCGTGAACAGATCGTCAACCTGCCGCTCAATGGCCGGGCATATGCCGATCTCGCGCTCCTCAGCCCGGGCGTGCGCCGCTCCAACATCGCCAACTCGCGCGACGCCTCGTTCAACGTCAACGGGCTGCGCAGCGCGCTCAACAACTTCATCCTCGACGGCGTCGACAACAACTCCTACGGCACGAGCAACCAGGGCTTCTCCAACCAGGTCGTGCAGGTGTCGCCAGACGCGGTGGAGGAGTTCAAGGTCCAGACCAACAACTTCAGCGCCGAGTTCGGGCGTGCGGGCGGTGCGGTGATCAACGCGACGTTCCGCAGCGGCACCAATCAGTTCCGCGGTGCCGCGTGGGAGTACAACCGCAACACGAAGCTGAACTCGACCGGGTTCTTCAAGCCCTCGTCGGGCGTGAAGCCCGAGATGAACCGCAACCAGTTCGGCGGCGTGTTCGGCGGGCCCATCGTCCGCGATCGCGCGTTCTTCTTCTTCAACTACGAGGGATTCCGCGAGGTCAGCAAGCAGCTGACGTTTGCCAGCATCCCGACGATGGAGCAGCGGCAGGGCAACCTCGGCGTGCCGGTCCGCAACCCGATCACCGGCGAGGTGTTCGCCAACGGCGTCATCCCGCAGTCGGCGATCACCGACTTCGCCAGGCAGGTGCTCGCCGGCCTGCCGGCGCCGACGCGCGGCGGCAACTCCAACAACTTCGACTCGCTGCCGCGACGCGAGGACTTCAACGACAAGTTCGACATCAAGTTCGATCAGAGCTTGAACAGCGCGACGTCGACGTTCCTGCGCTACAGCTGGCGCGACGTGGACAACTTCGAGCCGGGTCCGATTCCGGGCGACATCAGTTCACCGGCCAACAACTTCGTCAACGTGACGAACCACCAGGTCGCCGGTGGGCTCACGCGCACGCTCTCGAGCAACTCGCTGCTCGAAGTGCGGGTCGGCGTGTCGAAGACCGACGCAGGCAAGTCGGCCCTGGGGACCGGGTCGCCCAACATGCTGCAGGCATACGGGATCACGGGGCTGCCGACCGACACGTATTTCGCCGGGGGGCTGACGCAGCAGTCGGTGAGCGGCTGGACGGCGTGGGGCCGGCAGAACAGCAACCCGCAGTTCCAGAACCCGTTCGTGGTCGACCTGCGGCTGAACTACTCGTGGATCAAGGGCTCGCACACGCTCAAGACCGGCTACGAGTACCAGCGGATCGACACCGAGGTCGACGACGTTAACCCGAAGTACGGCCACGATCAGTACGGGGGCCAGTTCTCGCGCCCGACCGGCGCGCCGGCCAACGCGGCGATGTACAACCTCGCGGACTTCATGTTCGGGGCGCGCAGCACCTACGACCTGGTCAACCCGTACGTGTTCAACCTGCGCCAGCGGATGCACTTCGGGTACCTCCAGGACGACTGGAAGGTGGCGCCCAATCTCACGGTGAACCTCGGCGTGCGCTACGAGTTCGGCACGCCGCAATGGGAAGAGGACAACCTGCTCACCAATTTCGACCCGGCGACCAACACGCTGCTGCAGGCGCGCGACGGGTCGATCTACGATCGGGCGCTCGTCAATCCCGATCGCAACAACTGGGCACCTCGCGTCGGCCTCGCCTACAGCCTCACGCCGAAGACCGTCATCCGCTCGGCGTACGGCATGAGCTACATCCACTTCAACCGGCTGGGTGGCGAGAACCTGCTCTCGTTCAACGGCCCGCACGTGGTACCGGTCTCGATCTCGCAGCAGCCCTCGCAGGGGCTGTGCACGAACGACCTCGCGCCGACCACCTGCTTCCGCCCCACGCAGCAGGGATACCCGGTGGGCCTGAACGTGCCCGAGAACTACGACCCCATCAACGGCCGCGTGAATCACATTCCCGCGGATCTGAAGACGGGATACGTCCAGAGCTGGCACGTGACGGTGCAGCGCGAGCTGCTGCCGAAGCTGATGGTGGATGTCGCCTACATCGGCAACAAGAGCGACAACCTGATGATCCTCGCCGACCTGAACCAGGCGCGGCCGAACAACCCCGGGGAGAACACGCTGCTGCAACTGCGGCGGCCGATCCAGGGCTATCAGTTCATCCAGACGGCGTTCGACGGCGGTCGTGCGGACTACCGCGCACTGCAGATCAAGGTCGAGCGGCGATGGTCCGACGGGCTGTACCTGTTGAACTCCTTCACGTGGTCGCGCGCGCGCGACAACGCCTCGGGCCACCTCGAGACGGCCAACGGCGACAACAGCCGCGTGAACTACGCCGATATCGAGGGCGAGTTCGGCTTGTCGGGCTACAACCAGCCGCTCAACAACACCACGTCGGTCGTGTGGGAACTGCCGTTCGGTGAAGGTCGCCGCTGGGGCAACGGGCTGCACCCGGTGGTCGAGGCCGTCGCCGGCGGCTGGCGCATCACCGCGATCAACACCATGACGAGCGGTCTGCCGGCCAACCTCACGTACTCGCCGTCGGCGCAGTTCTCGGTCAGCGGCGCGCCGACCTACCGGCCGAACATCTCGGGCGACATTTACGCGCCCGAAGGGCAGCAGACGATCGACAACTGGTACAACCGCGACAACATCATCGTGCCGACCGACCCGTCGCAGCCGTTCGGCAACGCGCCACGCAACGCGGCGCGCGGCCCGGCCATCTACACGCTCGACCTCGGGCTGCACAAGGGCTTCGGACTCGGCGTCGGGCAGTCGCGGCTCGAGGTGCGCGTCGAGGCCTTCAACGTGCTGAACACGACGAACTTCGGCGCGCCCAACAGCAACCGTACCTCCACGAACTTCGGCACCATCACGTCGCTGGCGACCACGCCGCGGCAGATTCAACTCGGCGTCAGGTTCAGCTTCTGAAGGAGGAAGGACGAAGGAGGAAGGACGAAGGAAGGCTCCTTCGTCCTTCTCCTCGTTCAGCTCCTCTTCAACGAGCTCATGTCGATGACGAAGCGGTACTTCACGTCACTCTTCAGCATGCGTTCGTAGGCTTCGTCGATCTGCGGCATCGAGATCAGTTCGATGTCGCAGACGATGCCGTGACCGGCACAGAAGTCGAGCATCTCCTGCGTCTCGCGCAGGCCGCCAATCAGCGAACCGGCGATACTGCGGCGCCGGAAGACGAGGTTGCCCACACTCGGCGACGGGTGTGCCCGTTCGGGCACGCCGACGAGCACCAGCGTGCCGTCACGCTTGAGGAGGCTCGTGTACTGGTCGAGATCGTGCGACGCCGCGACGGTGTTCAGGATCACGTCGAAGCTCGAGGCGTGCTTCTGCATCGCCTCGGCGTCCCTCGAGATCACCACGTCGTGTGCTCCCAGGCGTCGGCCATCGGCGACCTTGCCCGCCGACGACGTGAACAGCACGGTCTCGGCACCGAAGGCGCTGGCGAACTTGACTCCCATGTGCCCGAGCCCGCCGAGGCCGACGATGCCGACCTTCTTGCCTGGTCCGGCGTGCCAATGTCGAAGCGGCGAATAGGTGGTGATGCCGGCGCAGAGCAGTGGCGCCGCAGCGGCCGGGTCGAGGCTCTCGGACACCGACAGCACGAAGTCCTCGGTCACCGTCACCGTCGTCGAGTAGCCGCCGTACGTCATCTGTCCCGGCAGGTGAGGGTCGGGGCTGTTGTACGTGAAGACCATGCCGGACGTGTCGCAGTACTGCTCCTGTCCGGCCTTGCAGCTCTCGCACTCACGGCAGGAATCGACGAGACAGCCGACCGCGGCGAGCTGGCCGACCCGGAACCTGCTCACCTCGGCCCCGACGGCGCTCACACGGCCGAGGATCTCGTGCCCGGGGACGCAGGGGTACACCGTCCCTTCCCACTCACTGCGCACCGTGTGCAGGTCGGAATGGCACACCCCGCAGTAGAGGATGTCGATCTGGACGTCCTTCGGGCCCGGGTCCCGGCGGGTGATGGTCAGCGGGCCGAGCGGGCCCGCCTTGTCGAAAGCGGCGTAGGCAGAAGCGGAGAGCGGCATCCTTCCAGACTATGCCAGCCAACCGCCTCCGCGTCCGCAATCGTGATCGCAGGCGCGCGGGCAATCGATGACCAGGCTCCGCGACGAACCGCTACCCGCTACCCGGTACCCGCTACCCGCTACCCGGCCTTACGTGAGCACCCACCCGCTGCGATACGCGGGACGCCGGATGAAGGGTTCGGCCTCCGACGTGTTGGTCACGCGCATCGCCTCGTGATCCCAGGTGATCGCCTTGCCGGTGCGATAGGCGACGTTGCCGAGGTGGTTCGCCTCGGTGAGCAGACCCGCGTACTGGAAGTTGCAGGTGGTCGGCGCGCCGGTCTTGCACGCATGGATCCACTCGGCGTGGTGGCCGAGCGACTTCGGGATCGACTGCGGCGGCGGCGTGTAGCCGGCGAACTTCTCCTCGGGCAGCAGCGTGAACTTCCCGTAGTCGGCGAGGATCATCCCCTTGTCGCCGATGAACAGCACGCCGTTGGGCCACTGCGGAATGCCGCCCCTGGTCCAGATCTCCGGCTTGGACTCGCCCTGGTGCCACGTCAGCGTCAGCGCCGGCTGCTCGCCACTCGCCTCGTAGGTGTACCGCGCCGACATGGACGCCGGTGCGAGTTCGCGGTGCACCGGCGGGCCTGACGCCTCGATCGTCGAAGGCGACTTCAGCTTCAGCGCCCAGAACGGCAGGTCGATCCAGTGGCTGCCGAGGTCGCTCATCGTGCCGTTGCCGAAGTCCCACCAGCGGTACCACTTCGGTCCAGGCACGTACACGTTGTTGAAGGGACGGGCCGGCGCAGGCCCCAGCCACAAGTCCCAGTCCAGGTGGGCCGGCACCGGATCGACGGCCGTGGGGCGGTCCTGCACGAACACGATGTCCTTGGCCGCAGTCGCGTCGGCCTCGCTCGCGTGCCAGCCCCAGGCGCGCGACACCCACACATGGCACTCGGTGACCTTGCCGATGACGCCGCCCTGCACGTGCTCGACCACGCGGCGGTAGTTGTCGCCGGCGTGGATCTGGGTGCCCATCTGCGTGGCGACGCCGGCATTGGCCGCAGCCTCGCGAATGACGCGCGCCTCGTGCACGTTGTAAGTGAGCGGCTTCTCGCAGTACACGTGCTTCTTCAACTGGAGGGCCGGCAGCGTGGCGAACGCATGCGTGTGCTCGGCGGTGCTGACCACCACGGCATCGAACTCGCCCGCGTGATCGAAGACGCGCCGGAAGTCCTTGAACGTGCGTGCCTGCGGGTACGTCGCGGCGACCTTCGCCAGCGTGTTGGCATCCACGTCGCAGATCGCCGCCACGTGTTCGGAGGCGACACCGCGCAGGTTCGACCCACCGCGTCCGCCCACGCCGATCAGCGCCAGTCGCAGCTTGTCGGCCGACTGCGCCCGGGACGGGCGCACGCCGGCGGCCAGCGATGCCCCCACCGCAGCCGCGGTGGTGAGGAAGGTTCGACGCGATGAGCGGGACACGTGTGACATGACGAGGATCTCCGGGAGAGGGTGAGGAAAATCGCGCCCATCTTGCCACGAACTCGCGCGCCGCTGGCGCCGAGGACACTGACACCTGCCGGTTGCGAGTTGATTCCTGCTGCGTGTTACCTGCCTCCTGTTACCTGGCCCTGTTACCTCCCCCTGTTACCTGACACCTTGCCTGCCTGTTACCTGCACCCTATCGCCGTCCGCCGACTTCGTCGAGGTGACGCAGCAGCGCGGCGGGGTCCTCGTACACGCGGTACGCGCCGGCGCGCTCGAGCTCCTCGGTGCCGTAGCCACCCGAGAGCAGGCCGATGCCCAGCGACCTGGCGCGCCGTGCGGCAAGCATGTCCCACACGCTGTCGCCGACGACCGACGCGGTTTCCACGGGCACACCGAGACGTCGTGCGGCGGCGATGAACAGGTCGGGATCGGGCTTGGCGTAGCGCACCTGGTCCCGCGTCACGACAGTCGCCGCGTCCGGCGAGACCCCGAGGGTTTCGATCACGGGGGCCGCGGTCTCGAGGCGGCCGCTGGTCGCAATCGCCCACGGGATGTCGGCGGCCGTCAACGTGGCGAGCAGGTCACGGGCGCCCGGCAGCGGCCGGACGTCGCGCGAGTAGCGTGCGTACGCGGTGGCGTGGAGGCGGCGCAGCCGTTCGATGCGATCGGGATCGAGCTCGAGGCCGGTCTCGCGCAGGAGCATGTTCGTGAACAGGCCGCCGCTCATACCGATCTTGCGGTGGATGCGCCAGATCGACAGCGTGATGCCTTCGGCTTCGAGCGCATCGCGCCATGCGAGCACGTGCTGGTACACGCTGTCCACGAGCGTGCCGTCGAGGTCGAACAGGAATGCCGTGGGTTGGCTCGTGGTGTCGAGGTGCTCGTCCATGTCGCAGCCAGAAAGGAATCAACCCCGCTCGGCGTCGCCGGGCTTCACACCGGCGAGGAGCGCCAGTTCGCGCCACTTCCAGTGGCAATCGACGTCGGCAAAGCCGATCGCGCGCAGCCAGCCCAGTTGCGTCTCCACGTCGAGGAGCTTGTTGGAGGGGTCGTCGTCTCCCGGCGCCACGTCGATCATGTCGAGAAACAGCGCGTGCAGCCCAGGCGTCGGCGATGCGACGTGCTCCAGGTTGCAGAACACGCCGCCCGGGTCGAGGGTGGCGTAGATTTCCTCGTACAGCGACCGTTTGCGCGCGTCGGGCAGGTGATGGATCGTGAAGCTCGAGACGATCGCGTCGAACGTTCCCATGTCGGGCAGCGGATCGGTCAGGTCGTGTGCATGGACGCTCACACGTGGATCCTCGGCGAACCGGACGCGCAACCGCCAGAGCATTTCGTCCGAGAAATCGAGCGCGGCGCCGGTGGCCTCCGGCGCCGCCTCGAGCACGCGCACGAGCAGCCGGCCGTCACCGCTCCCGAGGTCGAGCACCCGCCGTGTGCGGGTGGGCAGGCACTCGAGCAGCGCGTCCTCGCCCTCGCGGCGGCGCGGGATGCCGTCGGCCCGCAGCAGGTACGCGCGGGCGTGATCGTCGGAGGCCCACAGGTTCACGTCGCTCATGGCTACAGGCTAGCGCGTCCGCACCCGGAACCGGATGGCGAAAGTCGGGGACTCCCGATCGTCGCGGCATCACCACGCGATGTGGCTGATGAACACCGTCGCGTAGAAGAACAGGAACCGGATGATCCAGGGACGCCACGCGAGCACGTCGCCGGCGGCGATGCGCGGGCCGGCGACGAATATCGCGAACGGCAGCGCGGAGGCCACGACCATCAGCAGCAGGGTGGGCGACCACTCCGGTCGCCAGCCAGCGCCATCGACCGCGATCCCGGCAAACCCGATCTGCTGCCGGAACAGCCCGTCACCGAGGAGCGCCAGGGGGATGGCGGCCGTACGCCGCACCACACCTGGCACGTACGGCCCGGGCCATGGCGGGAGCGCTCCGGGCGGCCGCTCCGGAAGTCCGAAGACCATTCTCTGGATGCCCGTGGCAATGAGCGCGTAAATCGAGAGGAAGGGCAGCGAGAACATCAACATCGGCCAGCGCCGCTCGAGGGCGACGTCGCGATCGGTGTCCTCGGGGCCGCGCGTGAGCAGGATGAACAGGAACAGGCCGACGATGACCCAGCCGAACCACGGCAGGGAATCGAACCAGGCGCTCCACCCATCCGAGCTCGTGTGCGTCGTCATCGCCTGCGCGAGTTGCAGCGGCTCGCCGATCCACCGCCGGACGACCGATTCGCTCAGGAACACCCACGCGACCAGGAGCATGTCCTCGAGCTCCAGGACGTGCCGGGCGCGTCGTCCTCCCTGGCCGTCGGTCGCCCGGGACTGCCGTTCGCCGCGGTACTGCGCCGCTGCGTCCGCGCCCCGGTTCTCGGGGGTGGCCCTCGTGCCCTGCTGGGTCATGCGACGCATTATGGACGAGTCGGAATCGCGCCCCAGCCATTGCTGCGCGTAATATGCGCGCATGCTGAAATCCGTCGCCGCCTCCGGTCTCGTCGTGTTGCTCGCCTGTTCTCTCTCGTTCGCCCAGTCGCCCGCATCATCCGGGGCCGGTGCCGCGGCCGTCGCCGGCAAGGATGCCGGGGCCGTGCGCAGCGCCGAACTGGCGCGGTTCAAGGCGATGACCACGAACGATCTGGCGTCGCTCCGCTCGCTGCTCGGCGACGACCTGATCTACACG
>JAEYZV010000637.1 GCA_023427865.1 Acidobacteriota bacterium | reverse complement strand
GGAGGGAGGAGGGAGGAGGGAGGAGGGAGGGAGGGGGTTACAACCGGATTCTCAGCTTCGCCACGAGCGAGAAGCCCGGCGCATCGACGCCCGAGCCGTGCCATCGGTGGTTGCGATCCGTGAGGTTCTCGGCGAGCACCGTGGCGTCGAGGCGGGACGTGAGGCGCCAGCCACCACGGAGGCTGAACACCACGAAGCCCGGGGTGCTCGTGAACAGGTATGTCTCGCTGGCGCCGCCGAGCAGGCGCGCCTGGACGTCGTCGAGGTCTTCTCCGGTTGCGGCGAGTCGACCGTCCGTGACGAGGCCGATGTCGGTGGCCGTCCCCGAGAAGAACGCGGCGATGTCGGCGCGGCGCCGACGGCCGCCGATGCGCGCATCGGACAGGTCGCCGGGACTGAGCCGCGCCTGCCGCGCCGCGGCCGTCACGACGACCTCGGCCCAGAAGGGCTGGACGGCAGGTTCCCATTTCAGTCGGAGTCCGGCCATCAACGGCGGCATGCGTCGGAGGTACATGCCGTCGGCATCGCGTCCATTGGCGAGCGACACGTGGGCAGCAGCGATCCATGACGGCGCCAGCCGCGCCTGCGTGTCCGCCTCGAAGCCCTGCACGCGTGCCCGCTCGACGTTCACGCGCGTGACGATGGGGCGCGTGTCCGCCGATACGTAGGCACGCCCTTGCGCGTCCTGCGCCACGACTGCGTAGCCGCCGAACGACGTACCGACGATGCCGGCAGGGAAGATGGCCGTGCGCCGGGCGATCAGGTCGCGCAACTCGAGATCGAAGCCGACGACGGAGGCGGCAACCCGGCGCGTCCGCAGCTTGGCGCCGACCTCGAAGGCGTACACGGTCTCGGGCCTCAGGGCGGTCACCGGCATGCCCGTGCTCGCTGCACGCGCCCCGTCGTCGGTTCCGATGAGCGCGCCGCGCGCCGCCGCCTCCTGCGGCGCCCCCTCGAAGCCACCGCCCGACACGCCGATCGCGCCGAGGTCGAAGGCATTGGCCGCGCGGAACCCGCGGCTGATCGATCCGGTCACGTTGAGCGCCTCGTTCACGCGCCACACCGCGCCCGTGTTGAACGTGACCGCACCCATGCGGACGCGCTCGGCGTTCACGCCGTGCTCGACGTCGGCCGGCACGTCGTACAGGAACGTGGCCGCACGCGTGCCCACGCGAAACGCCAGTCTGTGGGAGAGCAGCGACGCCGAGTCCTGCGCGAACACGCCCGCCGATGTGTACGACGCGCCGTCGGGGATCTCGGGGCGCAGCCACGACGCATTGCCGTGCAGGCGACGCGCTCGTCCGGTCGCGATCGACTCGTCGTAGACCTCCGCACCGGCGGTGACGACATGGCCGCGCCACGGCGCGAGCGTGCCCTGCGCGGCGTACCCGAGTGCGCGCACGGTGCTCGTCTCGGTCTCGATGAACGCGTCGGGACGCGCCTGCTCGAGCCTGTCGTCCTGCTGCGTGTTGAGCGATACAGTGCCCTGTACCGCCGCGAACGGTCCTGTTGCACCGCGCTGGTACCGCACGTAGCCGAAGGCGAGCCGCTGGGGATCGAACACGCTGCGGTACAGCCCGTCGCCACCGACGACGCGGTCGTACCGGTTGACGCCGTGCTGCGCTTCCCGCATCACCAGCCCGGTCAACGCGGACCCGTCTCCGAAGGGCAACGTGCCCGCAAGCGACCATCCGGCCTGACGGTAGCCGGTGCCCGGCAGGCGCCCGTAGCTCGCCGTGGAGGGCAGCCCGAGATACCTCGTCAACGCCGAATGGCTGTCGATGCCGTTTCCGGGGCGAAGGTCGCCGGCCGCACGCGTCGAGGCGCCGCCACGCAGTGCGAACCGCGTCGTGCGCGCCTGCCCGAATGCGTGGATCCCTGCACCGAGGTCCGCCGTCGCGGCTTCGACCTCCAGCTGGCCGCTCGCCTGCGTGCCCGCCGGCACGACGTCGGGTCGCTGGGTGAGGACGTTCACCGTGCCGCCAAGAGCGTCGCTGCCGTACTGCACCGACGAGGGGCCACGCACGATCTCCAGCCGCTGTATCGAGGCAGGATCGATCCAGCCGAGGTATTGCGTGGCGCCGGCGCGATACGTCGACGTGTTGAACCGCACGCCATCGAGCAGGTACACGACGCGCTGCGCGCTGAAGCCGCGGATGAACGGCGATCCCTGCGCGGTTGTGGTCTGCTGCACGAGGATGCCGGTCTCTTCCTGCAGCGCCTGCGGCAGGATGCGCACGGGCCGCGACTCGAGCTCCTCGCGCGTCGTGATGCCCACGGCCTCGGGCACGTCGAACGTCCGCTCCTGCTCCCCGCGCGCAGGTGTCACGACCACCTCGCTGGCGATACCGGCGAGCTCGACGACGAACCGCACCTGGGCGTCACGTCCCGCCGAGAGGTCGACCTCGTGTGCGATCGGCGTGAACAGGTCCGCCGAGGCCCGCACGCGGCACGGGACGTGCGGCAGTCCTCCGAGCACGAAGCGCCCGGCCGTGTCGGTGCGCACCTCGCGCACCACGTCGCCGCACGTGGCGCGCACGAGGGCCCCGGCGATCGCGCCACCGAGGGCATCCTCGACGAGCCCCGAGATGCCGGTGCCGCGCATCTGCGGCGCGGCCGTGGCAGCCTGGCGTCCGGCGGCACCGACACGCGCCTGGCACACGAGACTCACGACGATCGAGCTCGACAGCAGGAACACGAGGGCGCCGCGGCGGGTCGACATATGACACAAGCGGCCCGGCCGTGCCGGGGGCGTTGGCTATGATCGTTCAGTTGGCACGAGGCCGACGAGCCTCGGCGCTGCACGCGCGGCGCACGCCGACGGGCTCGACCGGGGGCGTCGTGCTTCGACAGGGCCGCAGCCGCGGCCCGGCAGACCGGCCGCTGTTTCCGGCGGCGCACAAGGAGTACCCGTGGCGCACATCGTTCACATTCCCACGCCGCTTCGCCAGTACACCGACAAGCACGACACCGTGCAGGTCGAGGGCACGACGATCGGCGATCTGCTCGCGCAGCTCACCACGACGTATCCGGAGTTGAAGAAGCACCTGTACAACGAGCAGGGCAAGCTTCGGCACTTCGTCAACATCTACGTCAACGACGAGGACATCCGTTACCTGCAGAAGGAGCAGACGGTGCTCGGCGAGCGCGACACGATCAGCATCATCCCGTCGGTGGCCGGCGGGAGCGATGCGGCCGTGGCGACGCCATTGCCGGCGCTCGAGCAGGAGGAGGTCGCGCGCTACAGCCGGCACCTGATCCTGCCCGAGGTGGGCATGGAAGGGCAGCGCAGGCTCAAGGCGGCGAGCGTGCTGTGCATCGGCGCCGGCGGGCTCGGCGCCCCGGCGCTCCTCTACCTGGCCGCGGCCGGCATCGGCCGCATCGGCATCGTCGACTTCGACGTGGTCGACCTGAGCAACCTGCAGCGGCAGGTGATTCACGGCACGGGCGACATCG
>JAEYZV010000633.1 GCA_023427865.1 Acidobacteriota bacterium | reverse complement strand
GGCCAGCGGACGCCGAACCCACCACCGGCCGCGCGCGGCCAGCCATGCCGGCCGGGACGCGCGCGTCGGCGCCGCACCGCCTCCCTCGCAAGCAGCCCCAGCGTGCCCGACACGTACAGGCCCGTGCATCGCCCGCACACCGGCATCGCCTGGCCGGCGACACGGAACGACCGCTCCGGCCGCTGGTGGCACACGCGTGCCGAGAGCATGTAGACGACCGCCGCGGTCGCGAGACGCGCACGGTCGCCGTGCTCGCCGCGGGCACGCCACACCGGCGCGACGGCCAGCGCCACCATCCAGGCCACGGCGCACGAGAGGAGAGCCGCCAGCCACCGGTGCGACCAGCGGCCCGCGACGGGCGCCTCAGAACGGGCAGGCGCTCCCGAAGGCTTCGGTGTAGCGTTCACGGAACTCGTCAAGCGTATACGAGTGGCTCTGGCCCCCGACGTGCTCGAGCGAGTAGGTCGCCGCGACGCTGCCGAGGCGTCCGCACGTCTCCCAGTCGGCGCCGATCGCCAGGCCCTTCATCAACCCGCCGCGGTAGGCATCACCCACGCCCGTGGGGTCGGCGATGCGGCGTTCCGGCGCGGCCGGCACGTCGATGCGCTGCGCCGTCAGGTGGATAGCCGACCCGTGCTCGCCCTTCGTGATGATGACGGCTTCCGACTTCTCGAGCAGCGCGTCGATGTCGAGCGCGGTCTTCTCGCGAATCAGCTCGTATTCGTAGTCGTTGCAGATCACGATGTTCGCGCCGACCAGACCGGCGGCCAGCTCGGGGCCGTCCATGCGGGCGCACTGCTGGCCGGGATCGAAGATGTACCGGAGCCCGAGCGTGCGGCACTCCTCGGCGTACTGGACCATGGCCTTGGGATCGTTGGGCGCGACGATGACGAGGTCCGCCTCACCAGCCGTGCGGAACGAGAGCTCGTCGGCGTCGGCCATCGCGCCGGCATAGAACGAGGCGATCTGGTTGTTCTGCGTGTCGGTACTGCAGAAGAACGACGCCGTGAACTTGCCCCCGATCTCGGCCACGAGCGAGGTGTCGATGTTTGCCGCCTCGAGCCAGGTGCGGTAGTCGGAGAAGTCCTGCCCGGCCGTCCCCATGAGCACGGGCCGCTCGCCGAGCAGCGCGAGCGTGTACGCGATGTTGGGCGCGCAGCCGCCGCGCCGCTTCTCCATCTCGTCGACGAGGAAGCTGAGGCTCAGGCGCTTGAGATGCTCAGGGAGCAGCAGCTCCGTGAACGTCCCCGGGAACGTCATGAGGTAGTCGTACGCGATTGAACCAGTGATGATGTGACGAGGCATAGACAGGGAACAGGAGAACAGGAAGACAGGAAAACAGGGAAGCAGGGACGCAACCGGCAGAATCTCAGAACGACAGGGCGACAGGTATCAGGAGCCTTCACGAAGGCCGACGGCCGGTTGACGAAGGCCGCCTACGTGTTCAGGTACTTCCCCATGATCGGCGCGAGCTTGCGGCGCGTGGCGTCGGGGACGAGTTCCGGGCGCGTGATGATCGCGGTGGCGAGCGCGTGCCCGCAGCCGCACGTGCGCGGGGCGCCCGCCAGCGCCTCGACCGCACCGGCGATGACCCGCTGCGCGGTGCGCGCGTTCTGCGTGAGGTTGTCGATGATCATCTCCACCGTCACGTGATCGTGCTCGGGATGCCAGCAGTCGTAGTCGGTCACGAGCGCGATCGTCGCGTAACAGATCTCCGCCTCGCGCGCCAGCTTGGCCTCCTGCAGGTTGGTCATGCCGATGACGTGCGCGCCCCACGAGCGGTACAGGTTCGACTCCGCTTTGGTCGAGAACGCCGGTCCCTCCATGCACACGTAGGTGCCGCCCTGGTGCACCCTCGCCCCCACCCGCGTGGCAGCCTCGTGCGCCACCCTCGCGAGATGCGTGCACACCGGGTCGCCGAACGCGATGTGCCCGACCACGCCCTCGCCGAAGAAGGTGCCGATGCGGCCGCGGGTGCGATCGATGAACTGATCGGGGATCACCAGGTCGAGCGGCGCGATCTCCTCACGAAGCGAGCCGACGGCGCTGGCCGAGAGGATCCGCTCCACGCCGAGCGTCTTGAAGCCGTAGATGTTGGCGCGGAAGTTCAGCTCCGATGGCATCAGGCGGTGCCCCACGCCATGGCGCGGCAGGAACGCCACACGCAACCCGCCGAGCGTGCCCGTCACATACGGTCCGGACGGCGCTCCGAAGGGGGTGTCGATGGTGAGTTCGTGCCGATCGGTGAGCTCGGCCATGTCGTACAGGCCGCTGCCGCCGATGATGCCGATCTGGATGGACATGGGAGCGTCGGAGGTCGGAAGTCGGAAGAGACAGGAAGAGGTCAGACGGCGGACGTCGCCGGGCCCATGATGCGGGCCGCGCGGCGGAATTGTCCAGCCTGCGGCGCGGGAGTCACGAGCGAGGCAGCAGACGGTCGACCAGCGTGGCTGCCGCCGCGTGCGGGTCGAGTTCGCGCCGCGCGACCCGGTCCAGCAGCGCCTCGAACTCGCCGTGCGCAACCACGTGCTGCTCCACGTGCGCACGCAACTGCCGCGCGAGGAGGTCACGGATCCGGAACGCGTCACGCGCGCGCCGACGCGCGCCGAGCGAGCCTTCGGTCTGCCGCCGGAATGCCTGCACGGCCTCGTGCAACGCCTCGATTCCCGCCCCTGACGTGGCTTCGGTCCGCAGCACCGGCGGCCTCCAGGCACCCGGAGGGAACGCCTGCAGCGACAGCAGCGCCTCGATGGTCGCCGCGGTCCGCTCGGCACCTTCGCGGTCGGCCTTGTTCACGACGTAGATGTCGGCGATCTCCATGATTCCGGCCTTGAGCGCCTGCACATCGTCGCCGGTGCCCGGCACCACGACGACGATTGAGACGTCGGCGGTGCGTACCACGTCGACTTCGTCCTGGCCGACCCCGACCGTCTCGATCAGCACGATGTCGTAGCCGGCCGCATCGAGCACGAGCGCGACGTCGCCCGTGGCGCGCGCCAGGCCGCCGAGGTGTCCCCGGGGCGCCATGCTGCGGATGAACACGCCGGCATCACCCGCGTGCTGCTGCATGCGCACCCGATCGCCGAGCAGCGCACCTCCGGTGAAAGGGCTGGTCGGATCGACGGCGACCACCGCGACGCGCAAACGCTCGCGCCGCCACACGCCCGTGAGCTGGTCGACGAGTGTGCTCTTGCCTGCCCCCGGCGGTCCGGTGATCCCCACCAGGTACGCGCGTCCGGTGAACGGGTGCAACTCGGCGATGAGCGGCGCCGCATCGGCGGTCGCGTTCTCGGCGAGCGAGATCGCCCGCGCAAGTGCCCGCAGGTCGCCCTGGCGCACGCGGCTGGCGAGATCGGCGACCGTCACGCGAGCAACTGGCGGGCGATGACGAGGCGCTGCACCTCGCTCGTGCCCTCGCCGATCGTGAGCAGCTTCACGTCGCGGAAGAACTTCTCGGCCGGGTAGTCCTTCACGAAGCCGTAGCCGCCGTGGATCTGCACGCACTCCTCGGCGGCCCGCACGGCGACTTCGCTCGCGTACAGCTTGGCCATCGACGACTCGCGGGTCGTGCGCACGCCTTCGTCCTTCAGGGCCGCGGCGCGGTACGTGAGCAGGCGGGCTGCCGCGATCTTGGTCGCGAGGTCGGCGAGCTTCCAGCGGATCCCCTGAAAGGAGGCGATGGGTTGCCCGAACTGCTCGCGCTGCAACGCGTAAGCCCGGGCCGCCTCATACGCCCCCTGTGCCAGTCCCACCGAGAGTGCCGCAATGCCGATGCGGCCGGCGTCGAGCACCTGCAGCGTGTTGATGAACCCCTGGCCCTCCTCGCCGAGCAGGGCATCCCCGGCCACCCGGCAGCCCTCGAAGATCACCTCGCTCGTCTCGCTGGCGCGCATCCCGAGCTTGTTCTCCTTGCGGCCGGCACGCATGCCGGAGGCGTCGGCCGGCACGATGAACGCGGAGATGCCGCGGTTGCCGCGCGCACGGTCGGTAACCGCCATCGCCACCATCACGCCGCAGATGTTGCCGTGCGTGATGAACGTCTTTGCACCGTCGATGACCCAGCCGTCCGCGTCGCGCCGCGCGGCCGTGCGCGTGCCCGCCGCGTCGCTCCCCGCGGTCGGCTCGGTGAGTCCCCACGCGCCGAGCACCTGCCCGGTGGCCAGCGGCATCAGGTACTGCTCCTGCTGTGCGGGCGACCCGAACATGTGGATGTGCGCCGCGGCGAGTCCGTTGTGCGCCGCGACGCTGAGGGCGATGGCCGGATCGACGCGCGCGAGTTCCTCGATGCAGAGGCAATAGTCCACCGCCGACATGCCGGCGCCACCCAGTGCTTCCGGGAACTGGATGCCCATCAGCCCGAGCTCGGCAAGCTTGGGGAGCAGCGCCATGGGGAAGCGCTGCGCCTCGTCCCACGCCATCACGTGCGGACGCAGTTCGCGCTCGGCGAACTCGCGCACGCTGTCGCGCAGGAGGCGCTGGTCGTCCGTGAGGTGGAGATCCATGTCGGGATTCGGGATTCGGGACTCGGGTTACCGGGTTCCGGGGGCCGGGTTCCGGACTACGGGGTTCCGCTGCCGTCACGCGTACGATACGCCAAGCGGAGATGGACGCCACGGCGTTCCCGGCTCCCGTCATAATCCCCGCATGCGCGTACGCGTCCGTCCACCACTGCTCGCCCTCCTCGTCCTGCTCGGTGTGTCGGCGCCGGCACGTGCGGACCTGACCGTGTTCGCCGGACTGCAGAGTACGCCGGAGATCCGTCCATCGACCGGCATCAGTCTGGGGTTCGGTCTGCTCGTCGTGGGCTGGGAAGTGGAGATCGCCCGTGCGGTCCAGCAGCAGGACGATGGGGTGCCGTCGCTGTCGACGGGCACCGGCAGCGTGTACGTCCAGAACCCGATTCCGATCAGCGGCGTGCAGTTCTACGCCATCGCCGGGGCTGGCCTCTACCGTGAGCGGCTCGACCTCGCCTACCAGCAGACCGACGTGCACATCGCGCTCGGCGGCGGCGCCAAAATCGAGCTGGCCGGGCCGCTCAAGCTGCGCCTCGACTACCGCGTCTTCAAGTTGCGGGACGCGGTCGCCGGCGGCAACCCGCAGCGCATCTACGCAGGTCTCGCGCTGGCGTTCTGACCCGCCTGCCTGCGCTTGTCTGTCGGGCTGCAGCCTGCGCGTCCGCCGGTCGGGCCAGCTCCCGCGCGCGGCGTCGGCGTTCGGCCGTCCGGATTCAGGTGTGCCCCTGCCCCGGCGAGCTGGAGGTCGACGGCCACATCGCCCCACCCCGTACCCGGTACCTGGTACCCCGTACCCGGTACCGATTACCGCACGCTGATCAGGTACGTGTTCCCCGACGGGTTTTTCGCGTCGAGCGACGCAGTGAGCTGCTGCTTCAGCACGGTGGCCTGGGCGGGCAGCACCGCGTCGATGAGGACGTCGAGGCCGGATCTATCGCCTTCGCCGGCGAGCGCCGGCACCTGGAGGAAGTACATCAGCCGTCCCTCCGCATTCGGCAGGGACGACCTGTGCACGCGCAGGTCGCGGCCCTGCGCCTGCCGAACGGGGTCCGTGCTCTTGCCGAGCGCCTCCCGGACCTGCCGCGCGACTGACTCGAAATCGGCCGCGCGCTCCGGCAGGACGCTGTAAATCACGAGCCACACGTCGCCTGCAGCGTCGGCGGCCTCTGCCGTCTGGCCGGCTGCGGCTGGCGCGGGCGACACCGGTGCCTGCGTCGTCGGCGGCGGCACCGGCGATTGCGCAGCCGCGGCGAACATCGCCACACAGGCAAGGGTCGCGGTGGCAGTGACGCTCATGGTTGCGCCGGCGGGGCCGGCGGAGCGAGCGTGAGCACGAGGGTGAGGTTGGAGGCCTGCACCGTCGGCTCGACGTGCGCATCGCGGAACTGCTGGTACAACTGCGCCGCCTCGGCGGGCACGGCCTCGGCGAGCAGGCGCGCCACGTCGTACTCGGCGTTCGGAACGACGGGTTCGATCACCGACACGAAGAGCACCGCGCCGTTCGGCAGCGGCGCGGTCTGCCGATAGACGCGCCACCCCGCCGCCTGCTTGCGCCGAACGTCGCTGCCACTCGCGGCGAGGGCGTCGCGCAGGCGGGTCATGACGGCCTCGAAGTCGGCCACCTTGTCGGCCTTCACGGCGTGGAACACCATCCCCGCCGGCCCCTCGAGCCCGAGCGCGACCGGAACGGGCGGGACCTCGGGTGGCGCCGGCGCCTGCGCCTCCGCGGGGGGCGGAGGCGGTGCGGCTGAGGGC
>JAEYZV010000603.1 GCA_023427865.1 Acidobacteriota bacterium | reverse complement strand
CGCAACCTCGTGTTCAACGGCAACCTGTTCGCGGTCGGCCTGCCCGTCCAGGGCGAGTTGAAGTGGGACGCCTGGCGCTTCGGGTACGAGTACGACTTCATCTACCGCGACCGGGGGTACCTCGGGTTCATCGCCGAGGCCAAGTACACCCACGTGTCGGCCGAGCTCGCCTCGCCGCTGACCTCCGAGTTCGCCGAGGCGCGGGCGCCGATCCCCGCCGTGGGCCTCGTCGGACGCGGCTACCTGTTGCGCAACCTGGCGATCACCGGCGAGTTCACCGCCTTCCGGATCCCCGACAGCGAGAGCCGTGACTACAGCGGCAAGTACTACGACTTCGACATCTACGGCACGCTGAACTTCACCAACAACTTCGGGGTGATCGGCGGGTACCGCAACCTCACGCTGGGCTACGTCGTCGACGACGACTTCGGCGACTTCAACATGAAGGGGCTGTACTTCATGGGCGTGGCGCGGTTCTAGCCGCGCCCGTGGGCCCGGCTGGGACAGCCGGCCCTACCGAATCGTGCCGCAAGGCAGGGCCTCGCGCTGCGAGCGCGGCCGAACCGCGGACGCCGTCGGTGGCAGGAGCCCGCCCTCCGAGCGGGGCCGAACCGCGGACGCCGTCGGTGGCAGGGCCCGCTCTCCGAGCGTGGCCGAATCGCGGGCAGGACGCGTGCTACGATACGCGCTTATGCCGTCCGGACGTGCCGCAGCATGGGGCGGCCGCCTGGCACTCGGTGTCCTGCTCGCGGTCGTCATGACGTGGCCGATGGCCGGCAAGTTCGACCGCGCCGCGCGCCTCAATTTCGGTGACGGCGAATGGAGCGTGTGGAACGTCACCTGGGTGGCGCACGCGCGCACGACCCGGCCGGCCGACCTGTTCCAGGCCAACATCTTCCATCCCGATCGCGACACCCTCGCGTACTCGGAGTCCAACGTCGTCACGGGCGCGCTCGGCGTCCCGTTTCACCTGGCCAGCGGCGGCAACCCATACGCCACGCACAACGGCGCGATCCTGACCGGCCTCGTGCTCGCGTTCGTCTTCGCATGGGGTTTCGCCGAGACGCTCGGCGCCTCGACGGCTGCCGCCGCGGCGTTCGCGGTGGCGTTCACGTACTGTCCGTACCTGTTCGCCCGCACGGCGCACATCCAGTTGATGATGACGTTCGGCCTGCCGCTGGCGCTGCAGGCGTTCCATCGCGTGGTCGATCGGCCGACCGGCGCGCGTGGCGCCTGGCTGGGCGCGACGCTGGCCGTCCAGGCCCTTGCGTGCGCCTACTTCGGCATCTTCGCGGGACTGACGGTGGGGCTCGGGACGCTGTTCTACGCGTACACGCGGGGACTCTGGCGCAGGCCGGCGTACTGGGTGGCGATCGGTGTCGGCGCCGTCGTCAGCATCGGCCTCGTGGCGCCGTTCTTCGTGCCGTACATCCGCGTACAGAAGGAACTCGGGTTCACGCGACTGCTCGAGGACGCCGCGATGTACTCCGCCGACTGGCGGGCCTGGCTCGCCTCGTCGGCATGGGCGCATCGGTGGATGCTGCCGTGGCTCGAGCGATGGAACGAGGTGCTGTTCCCCGGCTTCCTGCTGCCGGTGCTCGCCCTGGTCGGCCTCTGGCTCGGCCTGAGGAAGACAGGTCCTCGCACGGAGGCGCCCGCGCGTCCGACTCCGGACTCCCGACTCCCGAATCCCGAATCCCGAGTCCCACATCCCGAAGCCCCGCTCTCCCCGTCCCGGCGCCGCGAAACCACCGTCTTCTACGGCGTCGTGGCGCTCATCGCGTTCTGGGCGAGTTTCGGACCGAAGGCCGGCCTCTACACGGTGCTCTACTACACCGTTCCGGTGTTCACGTTCCTGCGCGCGCCCGGGCGCTTCGGTATCCTCGTGGTGCTCGCGCTCGGCGTTCTCATGCTCGTCGCGCTGCAGGTGTTGCTCGAACGACGCCCGGCCCGTACGCGCATGATGGCAGGCTCGCTCGTCGCACTCCTGCTGCTCGCCGAGTACACGACGGCGCCGATCCGGCTCGAGGACGCCGCAACGCCGCCGGACGCGCACCTTCGGCTGGCGTCGCTGCCGCCAGGTCCCGTCGTCGAACTGCCCTTCTGGTACATCCGCAGCGATTTCCCGCGTCACGCGCGGTACATGCTGTTCTCCACGTACCACTGGCATCCGCTCGTGAACGGCTACAGCGATCACATCCCGCAGTGGTTCCGCGACGAAGTGATCCGCATCAGCAGCTTCCCGACGACCGAGTCGCTGCAGATCGTCGTCGGGCGGCACGGCGCGAAGTACGCGATCTTCCACTCGCGCTATTACGACAGCCGCAGCCGCATGCGCCTGCGCGAGCGCCTCGACCAGTACAAGGAATTCGTGCGCCCCATCATCAGCGAAGGCGACGTGTGGCTCTACGAGATCGTCGGGGCGCCGCGCTAGCCTTCGGCCTGTTCGCGGCACTCGCGCTGGCGCACACGTGGCCGCTGGTGACGGCGCCGGCCACGCTCTCGCGCACCGACAGCGCCGACGGCCTCCTGAA
Source organism: Acidobacteriota bacterium (assembly GCA_023427865.1). Lineage (GTDB taxonomy): Bacteria > Acidobacteriota > Vicinamibacteria > Vicinamibacterales > Vicinamibacteraceae > Luteitalea. The sequence goes on along the minus strand of JAEYZV010000603.1, from coordinate 1,585 downwards.
CCAGTGGATCCTCGGCTGGGTGGCGCACGCGTCGGTCACAGACCCGTTCGGGCTGTTCGACGCCAACATCTTCCACCCCGAACCGCGCACGCTCGCGTTCTCCGAACACCTGGTGGTGCCTGCGTTGTTCAGCGCGCCGGTGTTCTGGCTTGGCGGATCGCCCGTACTCGCCTACAACGTGGCCCTCTGGATCGGCCTGGCCCTCACAGGCTGGACGACGGCGCTCGTGCTGCATCGATGGACGGGCGACTGGCCCGCTGCGCTCGTCGCCGGCAGCCTCGCGGCGTTCAATACGGACACGCTGACGCGGATGGCGCACATCCAGGCCATGTACGTCGGATTCCTGCCGCTGGCGCTGCTGGCGCTCGACGACGTGCTCCGGCGCGGCGAGCGGCGCGACGCGCTGCGGCTCGGCGCCTTCGCAGCGCTGCAGATGCTCTGCTCGGGATACCTGCTCGTGATGACGGCCATCGCGCTGGTCACGGCAGCTCTCGCGAGAGTACGCGAGTGGATCGGCGCCCACCTCCGTTCACGGCTGCCCCTGCTCGCCATCGCCGCAGTCGTCGCGGCCGTGGTCTGTGCGCCGTTCCTGTACCAGTACTACCGCGTGCAGCACGACCAGGGCCTCACCAGGTCGATCGACGAGGTCCGCCTGTACTCGGGTACGTGGCAGAACTTCCTCGCCACTGGTGCGCGCGTGCACTTCGCAACATGGGCGAGGCCGTACTACGCGACCGCGAATTCGCCGGCCTTCCCGGGCGTGCTGCCGGCGGTGCTTGCGCTCGTCGCGGCAGGCACCGGCATCGCGGTGCGCGATCCACGGGCCCGGATGTGGCTCGCCATCGGCATCGCCGGCGCGGCACTCAGCTTCGGTCCCGCGCTGCCAGGGTACACGGTGCTGTATGAAGCGGTGCCCGTGCTCAAGGGTGTGCGCGCCGTCGCACGCTTCTCGTTGTTGACGCTGCTGGCGATCGGCGTACTCGCCGCGTTCGGTCTGGCATGGGTGCGTACGCGCGTCTCGACGCGCGGGCATGCAGGTCTCGCCACGGCGATCGGCGTGGCTGCCGTGGTGATCGTCAACGCCGAGAACACCCGCGCACCAATGGCGTTCGTGCGCTTCGCGGGCATACCGCCCATCTATGCCACACTCGCTCGCGAACCTGCCGTCGTCGCGGAACTGCCGTTTCCGGAGCCCGGGCGGGTGGCGGCGAATGCACCCGCCGTCCATGCCTCGACGATGCACTGGCAGCCGCTGCTGAATGGTTACTCGGGGTTCACGCCGGCCAGTTACGTGCAGCATTACCTCGCGTTCAGGAGCTTTCCGGATCCCTCTTCGATCGGCGCCCTCCGCGCCGCAGGCGTCACGCACATCGTCGTCGACGTGGCGCAGGTGCCCGGTGCCGTTGCCGCGCTGCAGGGTGTCGACGGCGTGCAGTTGCTGGCTGCCGACAACCGCCGCCGGATCTATCGGATTCGATGAAGCCCACGCGGTACGTAGCCGCCGCGCCTTGCCCGGCGGTCGATCGCGCGTCGGGCAGGGCCCGACGCCTACGGAACCGTGACGAGTCGGTCCCCCGTGTCCGGC
>JAEYZV010000444.1 GCA_023427865.1 Acidobacteriota bacterium | reverse complement strand
GCCGAATGACGATGGCCGTTGGTGTTACAGTCGTCCTCCCTCTCAGGAGACGACACGACCATGCGCGAGCATGAGGAGATTGCGGCAGCGGCGCTCGATCGGTTCGCCATCGAGCTGCCGTCGTGGGGATTCGCCAACACCGGGACCCGCTTTGGAAAGTTCCTGCAGGCGGCCGCAGCGAGCACGCTCGAGGAGAAGTTCGCCGACGCGGCGCAGGTGCACCGTGTGACCGGCGCCTGCCCGACGCTGGCCCTGCACGTGCTGTGGGACCTGCCGGGCGGCGTCGAGGACGTGGCCCGTGTGCAGGAGCTCGAACGCCTGCACGGCCTGCGTGCGGGCTCGATCAACCCGAACCTCTTCCAGGATCAGCGGTACAAGCACGGGTCGGTCGGCAACCCCGATCCCGCGGTCCGCGCCGAGGCGATGGCGCATCTGCGCGAAAGCATCGACATCGCACGGCAGCTCGGGTCGCGCGACCTGTCGCTGTGGTTTGCCGACGGGTCGAACTACCCCGGCACGCAGCACATCCGCAAGCGCAAGCAGTGGTTCGAAGAAGCGCTGGCGATGATTCACGAACGTCTGGCCCCGGGGCAGCGCATGCTCGTCGAGTACAAGCCGTTCGAGCCGGCCTTCTACCACACCGACATCGCCGATTGGGGGATGGCGCTGCTGCTCGCGCGTCAGGCGGGCCCGCAGGCGTTCGTGCTCGTCGATACCGGGCATCACTACCAGGGCCAGAACATCGAGCAGATCGTCGCCTGGCTGCTCGACGAGCAGCGCCTCGGCGGCTTCCACTTCAACGATCGCCGCTACGCAGACGACGATCTCACGCTCGGATCGATCGACCCGTACCAGGTGTTCCGCATCTTCAACGAGATCCAGCACGCCGCCTGGGAACAGGGCACGCCTGCCGAACTCGCCTACATGGTCGACCAGAGCCACAACCTGAAGGGCAAGATCGAAGCGATGATCCAGACGGTCCGCACCGCCCAGGAGCTGTGGGTCAAGGCGGCTCTCGTGGATCGCGAGGCGCTGGCGTGGCACCAGGATGCCTGCCGGCTCGTGGACGCGGAGCGCTGCCTCACGGACGCGTTCGCCGTCGACGCCCGCCCGCTGGTCTCGGGGTGGGCCCGGGCTCGCGATCTGCCCCCCGACCCGTTGCGCGCGTTCCGGGACAGCGGCTATCTCGAAGCCATCACCCGCCAGCGCGGCGACCGCAACCTCTCGTCGGTGACCTCGTACGCGTGAAGACCGGCCCCTGGCACATCGCGGCGGGAGACCTCGGCGCCACGAGTGGACGCGTCATGCGTGCGACGGCCGACGTCGATGCCGGCACGCTGCGGCTCTCGGAGGTCCACCGCTTCGCGACGCCCACCGTGACCGACGTCGAGGGTCTCCACTGGGACGCACCGCGTCTGTTCGCGGAGGTCCTCGACGGCCTCCAGGCGGCGGCCAGCGGCGGCAGGCTGGACAGCGTCGGCATCGACGCGTGGGGCGTCGACTACGCGTTGCTCGACGAAGCCGGCCAGTTGCTCTCACTCCCGTTCCACTACCGCGACGCGCGCACGGATGGCGTCATGGAGGACGTGCTGGCGCGTGTCGGCCGGGACGTGCTCTACGAGCGCACGGGCATCCAGTTCCTGCCGTTCAACACGCTGTACCAGCTCGTCGCCGAGCAGCGCCGGTCGCCGGGTCGTCTCTCGCGCGCGGCCACGCTGCTGACGATGCCCGACCTGCTGCACTGCTGGCTCACCGGCGACAGGCGCATCGAGTTCACGAGCGCGACGACGACGCAGATGCTCGACTGGCGCACGGGGGAATGGGCCACGGATCTTCTTGCGTCACTCGGTTTGCCGACCCGCATGCTGCCCCCGGTCGTGCCGCCGGGCACGCGGCTCGGCACACCCACCGACGACTGCGTCGTGCGTGCGCCCGCGCTTGCCGGCGTCGCGGTGATAGCGCCGGCGTGCCACGACACCGGATCGGCCGTGGCCTCGGTGCCGTCGGGCAACGGCGTCGCATTCCTCAGCTCGGGGACCTGGTCGCTCCTGGGCACGGAGGCGACGCGCCCCATCGTGACGGCCGACGCCCTGCGGCACAACTTCACCAACGAGGGCGGCGTCGCCGGCACCACGCGCGTGCTGCGCAACATCACCGGGCTCTGGGTGCTCGAGGGCTGCCTGCGGGCGTGGCGGACCGAGGGGCGGGCGTTCGGCGTGGAGGATCTGCTGGCGGGCGCTGCCCTGCGTCCTGCTGCGCGTGCGTTCATCGACCCCGATGCGCCGGCGTTCCATCGGGCGCCCGACGGCGAGGCGGTGCAGGGCTGGTGCGCGCGCACCGGGCAGCCCGTGCCGGACTCGGCCTCCGACGTCGTGCGCGTGGTGATCGACAGCCTCGCGCTTGCGTACAGGCGCGGCGTCCGCGCGCTCACGTCGGTCACCGGCACACCCGTCCACACGATTCGGGTGATCGGCGGCGGCGCGCGTAACCGCGTGCTGAACCAGGCGACCGCCGACGCGACGGGCTGTCGGGTGCTCGCGGGACCGATCGAGGCCACCGCCCTCGGCAACGTCATCGTGCAGTTGGCGGCGCTCGGCGCAGTGCGGAACATCGCCGAAGGCCGTGGGCTCGTCGCGTCGGCATTCCCGCCCGAGGAGTTCACGCCGCGCGCGACGCAGGTGTGGGACGATGCCGCGGATCGTTTCGATCGGCTCCTCGCGGTGCAGGCGTAACGCGACGTGCCGCCTAGGGCGCGTTCGGGGAACGCGCCCTACCTGTCCCTCTGCCCCGTGGATCGCGCCTACCTGTCCAGCAGCCCTGTGGATCGCGCGCGGAACTCCTCCCAGGTCGTGTCGCCGAGGCGCTGGCGCTGGCGGTCGATGAGCCGCGCATAGGCGATCGTGACCGCCTCGTTGTATCGCTCCGGCTTGCCTGCCGCGGTCACCAGCAACTGCAACCCACGCCGCACCCGGGCGACCGCCTCGTCGAACGGCGCGTCGCGCAGGCACAGCCACGCGGCACGCACGTGCGACTCGTGGTCGAACCGCGCCGGGTCCAGTGTGCCCGCGTCGAACCGCATGAGGAACTCCGCGTCGCTCAGCATCTCGGTATGATGTGCGCCATGCGCATCCGGCGGTGCCTCACCGAGAACGACCTCATCGTCCATGTGACCGATGGCGAGCTGGGCAGCCATCACCTGTTGTCAGGCAACCCGTACGACGGCTTCAAGGCCACCCAATCCCACGTCCGCGTCAAGCAGGTGCTCGCGCCGGTCGTGCCGACGATGATCTGGTGCATCGGCCTGAACTACCGTCGCCACGCCGAGGAAACCGGCGCGAAGATCCCCGAGCAGCCCGTCGTCTTCGCCAAGGGTCCGAATACGGTACAACATCCGGACGGCGTCATCGAGATCCCGCGCCACCTGGCAAGCGAGCAGGTCGACTACGAGTGCGAACTCGCCGTCGTGATCGGCAGGCCGTGCAAGAACGTGGCGCCCGAGCAGGCACTCGACTACGTTCTCGGGTACACGTGCGCCAACGACGTGAGCGCACGCGATTGGCAGATCAAGAGGGGCGGCAGCCAGTGGAGCCGCGGCAAGACCTTCGACACCTTCGCGCCGCTCGGCCCCGTGCTGGTCACGCCCGAGGACATCCCCAACCCGAACGCCCTCCGGATCTCCACGCGGCTCAACGGCGAGATCGTGCAGGACTCCAACACCGCCGACATGATCTTCGACGTGCCGCACATCATCTCCTTCCTCAGCGGCAGCACGACGCTGCTGCCGGGCACGGTGATCCTCACCGGTACGCCGGAAGGCGTCGGCATGGCGAGCACGCCCCCGCGCTGGCTCACGCCGGGCGACGAGGTGACGATCGAGATCGAGAAGATCGGCGCGCTGACCAACCGCGTCGTGCTCGAGGGCGGACGGGTCGCATAGGTGGCGGTTGCCGCACCGACGACGCTGCGCGGCCGGCTCGCCCAGCTCGGTCCCGGGCTGATCATCAGCGCGGCGATCGTCGGCTCGGGTGAGCTGATCGTGGTCCCGAAGCTCGGGGCCACGACCGGTTTCGCCCTGCTTTGGTTCCTCGTCCTCGGGTGCGTCCTCAAGGTGTTCGTGCAAATCGAACTGGCGCGGCATGCCATCGCCCACCAGGAGACGACGCTCGTGTCGCTCGACACGTTGCCGGGGCCGCGATGGCGGGTGTCGTGGGTGTTGTGGGCCTGGCTGGTCATGTACTGCGGCACCGTGCTGCAGGTGGGCGGCATCATCGGCGGCATCACGCAGATTTGCGGGATGCTCGGGCTCGCCTGGCCGTCCTGGATCTGGCTGGCGCTCACCACGGGGTCGGGCATCGCGCTGCTCGTCTCGGGCCGCTACGGGCCGGTCGAGCGCTACTCGACGGTCATGGTGGCCATCTTCACGCTGGCCACCGTCGTCGCGGTCGGCGCGCTGCACTGGACCGAGTACACCGTCACGCCGGCACAGTGGCGCGAGGGCCTGTGGCCCTCCAGCATCGGCGGTTTCACCGTCGCCTTCGCCGCGTTCGGCGTTACCGGCGTCGGCGCCTCCGAGCTGATCTACTACCCGTACTGGTGCCTCGAGAAAGGGTACGGGCGCAACGTCGGCCCGCCTCCGTCCGGCGGCGGCTGGTCCGAGCAGCGGGCCGGGTGGGTGCACCGGGCTCGCGGCTGGCTGGACGTCATGCGCCTCGACGCGTTCGTGTCGATGGTGATCTACAC
>JAEYZV010000207.1 GCA_023427865.1 Acidobacteriota bacterium | reverse complement strand
CGGCGACGACGACGCTCACGGTCATGACGGGCGTGCCTTGCGCCGCGCCCGCCGGATGGCGACGGCGTTGCGCACCGACATGCTCGCGCGCACGGGCGCCCACTGCTTGAGCGCCTCGACGTCGCCTTCGGCCACGCCGACGCGCAGCGCGGCGCGCTTCAGCCCGCGCGACGCCTTGAAGCTCTCGTTCAGGTGCGCGCGGAACGCCATTACCTCGTGCTCGCGATCGGCTGCGAACTGCGGGTCGGTACACCAGCGCCGCAGCGGCTCCACCACGCGATCCCACGTCATCGCGTCGGCGGCCGTGGCCAGGGCCGCCGTGGCATCGCGCCGCGCCGTGGGAGAGTCGAGCATCTCCTCGATCGCGGCCGCGAGCGCCTCCGGATCGCCGGGCGGCACGGCACGGCCCAAGCCGCGCGTGTGCACGAGCTCACCGAAGAAGTCTCCGTCGCTGCAGACGATCGGCAGCCGCGCCCACAGGTAGTCGAGCATGCGCGTGCGGAATGCGTACCGCGTCTCGAGATGCCAGCCGTGCGTGCTGACGCCGATGTCGGCCTCCGTGAGGTACAGCGCACGCTCCTCGTACGGCACCCAGTCGTTGAAGATCACGTGCGTGCCGGCGATGCCCAGCGATTGGGCAAGCAGCCGCGACCGCTCGACGATCGCCATCGGCTTGACCTGCGGATTCGGGTGCTTCACGCCCATGAAGAACAGCTTCACGTCATCCCGTTTCCGTGCGACGCGTGCGACGGCCTGGATCAGCGTCTCGGGATCCTGCCAGTCGAGCAGCGAACCTCCCCAGAGGAGCACCCGGTCGGTGGCCCGGATCGCGGGATGCACGCCCTTCATCACGCGTGCCGGCAGGCCGCGCTCGGTGCGCGCCTGTTGTGCCCTCGCGGCGGCACGCTCCACTGGCTCGGACGGCAGCCCGAATGGCACGACGTCGATGAGCGTACGGAGATCGCCGTCGCGGCTCACCGTACGCGCGTTCACGCGCCCGGCCGTGTGCAGAGCGCCAATCCAGAAGTCGCGCTGGCGCTCGCTGGCACAGATGAAGAAGTCGGCCTGTTCGAGCTGCGCGTTCTGCACGGCGAGGATCGCCGCTGCCTCGCGTTCGATCTCCGGTGGAATCGGCACGCCCGCCGCGCGTGCCTGTTCGAGGTGCTCGATCGTGAAGGGGCAGTAGAGGTCCGCGACGATCGGGCAGACGAGCGTGCGCAGGAACGGATACGTGTTCAGGGCGAACCCCTGTACCACGATCGCATCGGCCGACTCGGCCTGCGCGCGAAGGGCGGCCGGCCGCGATGGGTCGAACGGCACGAGCGCGACGTCGTCGTCGCGTACCTCCAGTGGTCCCGGCGCACACACCGTGACGCGCGTCGTCCGGCTCAGGGCGCGTGCCATCTCCAGCACGCGGATGGCCGGGCCCGACATGTTCGTGCGCAGCGCCTCGTGCGTGATCAAGACGACGTGCGGCCGCAGTCCGAGGCGCGCGCGCAGGCCGAGCGCGTCCACGAGTGCCTTCTGCGCGGCCCGGTAGGTGCGGCGTCCGTCGAGTTCCTCGAAAGGCCGGCCCAGGAAGGGCAGGACCTGTTCATCCGGCACGCGCCGGCGCTGCTGCTGGTCCGCGTGCAGGACGGCGAGCCGCTGCAGATCCTGGAGCGTCGCCCCGATTGCCGCCCACTCCGGCATGGCAATGCTGGCGAGCACGCGGGTCGGAACCGGGTACCGGGTGCCGGGTTCTGGGTTCGGAGCGTCAGCCGTCGCGGCGCTGCTCGCATCCGGTTCCCGGTTCCCGGCTTCCGGTATACCGCGCAACGCATACACCCCAGCCGTAACCGCATGCTTGCGCGACGGCTCCAGCCACGGTCGCAGGACGTCCCGCGCCGGCGAGCGCAGCCAGCCGAGGTCCTGCGCCACGCGCAGGCCCGCCAGCAGCAGGATGGCGGGAAGGACGTGGGGCAGCGTCTGGTCGTCGTAGTTCCGCACGGCCGCCCACAGGGCGTTGCGCGCCATGAGGAACCGCTTGTGGGCGTGCGGCTGCGTGGCGGTGGTGGCGCTGTGCCGGTGGTAGGCGACCGCCTCCGGCACCGTGCGGATGCCGTGACCGGCCATGCGCAGGCGCCAACCGAGGTCCACGTCGTCGTAGTACGCAAACAGCGCCGGATCGAACCCACCGGCGTCCTCGTACGCGCGCCGCGTCACCGCGAAGGCGCCGCCGTTGGGAAAGAACGACTCCGCGAGCGCCGTCCCGGGGACGTACGGCTGCCCGAACATCTCCTGGAACCCGCGTGCCTCGAAGCTCGAGGTGCCGCGCACGAAGTCGATGCGCGTGCCATCCCAGTTCATGACGCGGGCGCCAGCGCATGCCGCCCGATCGTCGAGGCCGTCGACGAGCCGCGACACGAAGGTTGGCTCGAACTTCATGTCGTTGTTGACGAACACGAACACCTGGCCGGTGGCCGCCGCGACGCCGGCCGCGTTGCCTCCCGTGAACCCCATGTTCTCTGGCAGCGCGACGACGCGCACCTGGGGGAAGCGTTCGGCGAGCAGCGACGTGCTGCCGTCGTTCGAGCCGTTGTCGACGCAGATCAACTCGAGCAGGTCGGCGGGGTAGTCGCTCGCGAGCAGCGACGAGAAGCACGGGACGAGGTGCTCGCGGCCGTTCCAGTTGACGACGATCACCGACACGCGGGGCCGCGTGACGGGCAGGCCGGCGTCGGCGCGCGCCGCAACGGCGGGCTGCGCGCGCAGCCGGTGGCGTGAGCGCAGCCCACGCGCTTCCCGGAACCGCGCGAGGTCGGGCAGCTCGTAGGCATAGGCCTGGAGTGCCGCCAGCGGCACGGCGGTGCCGGCCTCGTCGGCGGGCCCCAGGGCGTCTGGTGGCGGGCCTCCGAGGCGAGTCCGAACGCGCCTGACGAGCGATGCCCGACCCCACGCCCCGCCGAAGACGACGCGAAGGGCATCGACGCCTGTGGCGTGCCACGCGGATGCGAGCAGCGCAACGAGTGTCGGCGTGAGCGACTCTCCGATCCCGTCGGGCGCTGCGTGCACGAACGCCAGGCGGAGCGCGTTGCGCCATCGGAGGAACGTCTCGAACGCCGGTGCGTACGGGTACGCGTCGTCGCCGACGGGAATCGGCGGCGTCGCGAGCGTTGCGA
>JAEYZV010000416.1 GCA_023427865.1 Acidobacteriota bacterium | reverse complement strand
ACGATCGGCGCCGGCACGTTGGCGTCGGCGTAGACGAGCGGTCCGCGAGCCTGTGCCGCCCGCAACGGGCCAAGTTCGGAGAACAGCGTACCCATCGTCCTCGACGAAGCCCACTGTTCCCCAACGGGGTGCACGATTCATGAGGCGGCAGACGTCCGAAGTGAAGTCGCCTGCGCCTCGCTCCCGACGACCGGACCCGGTCCCCGGGCCCCGGATCTGCTACGCTTCGGCCGTGCTGACGACGACAGTCGTGGCCCTGGTCGTCGGAGGAGGCGTCCTGCTGCTCACCTGCCTCGCGGTGTGGGTGTGGCAGAAGGGCCGGCCGTTCTCCAAGGGATGCGTGTTCCGCGCGAGCCGACTGAGTCCCGGCAACCGCCTGTTGCCGGTGCAGGTGCTGATCACGCCGACGAGCGTTGTCCACTACACGCCGGAGTGGTTCGGCAAGCTGGAGCACTCTATCCACGTGGCCCACGTGGCGTCCGTGCGCATCGACACGAACCTGCTCTTCTCCGACGTGTTCATCGAAACGACCGGTGGCGTGAACCCGATCCGCTGCACGGGTCATCGCAAGCGCGACGCCGTGCGGATGAAGTCGCTCATCGAGGAGTACCAGACCGGGTACTATCGACAGCGGGAGCCCACGTCGTAGCTCTCGGTGACGCGATTCCCCGCTCCCGCCACTCGTGCCAGACGCCTTCACGCTGACTGTCCGTTCCCTCGACGCACCGACACCGACGATCCGCCGGATCGTGCTCGATCTCGGATCGGTGCCCTTCACGTACGACGCCGGGCAGGCGGCAGTGCTCGGCCTGCACGGGCAACGCGAGCGCCGCCCGTACTCGATTGCCTCCGCGCCGGCCGACACGCGCGCTGACGGTGGCCTCGAGTTCCTGCTACGCACGAACCCCGCAGGCGGACTCGGCAGGCACCTCGACGACATCGCCGCCGGAGCCCGGGTGGACTTCGAAGGGCCGTTCGGCGCGTTCGTCCTGCCGGACACACTGCCCGAGGGGCCGCTGCTGTTCGTTGGCGGCGGCACCGGCGTCGCGCCGCTGCGATCGCTCGCGCGCGAGGCGAGGGCGCGCGGTCACGCTGGCCTCCGGCACATGCTCTACGCCGTGCGCACGGCCGACGATGTCGCGTACGCCGACGAGTTCACGCGCTGGACCGAGGACCACGGCGGACACGCGATCGTCACCGTGTCGGGCCAGGGAGAGGACGCATGGCGCGGCCGGCGTGGCCGCATCGATCCGGGGATGCTGCTCGAGACGATCGGGACGACCTGCCCGCTCTGCTTCGTCTGCGGTCCGGCGCCAATGGTCGAGGACGTCACCCGCGCGTTGTCGCACCTCGGCATCCCCGCCGATCACGTGCGTACGGAGCAGTGGACGCCGGCAGCGTAACGAAATTTCAGAATTTCAGAATTGCAGAATTTCAGAATTGCCGGGCCACCGCCAACCTTCGCGGCATCGGCGCGCGGCGCGAGGCGATGGAATCCTGGATCGCGCGGCGCCAGCCTTCGACGCCTTACTGGCGCTGATGCCAGCTGAAATCTTGAAATTTTGAAATTCTGAAATTCCCTACATCCCCATCGGCCGGTAGCCGGCGTCCACGTAGAGCACTTCGCCCGTGACGCCCTTGCTCCAGTCCGAGAGGAGGAACAGCGCTGCGCCCGCAACGTCGCTGCCATCGATGTTCCGCTTGAGCGCCGCCCGATCGCGATAGACCTGCAGGATGCCCGAGAAGCCCGACACGCCCGACGCGGCGAGCGTCTTGACCGGGCCGGCCGACACGGTGTTCACGCGGATGTTCTGCGCGCCCAGCTCACCGGCCAGGTACCGCACGGTGGACTCGAGAGCCGCCTTGGCCACGCCCATGACGTTGTAGTTCGGGAACACGCGATCGGCCCCGAGGTACGACAGGGTGACGATGCTGCCGCCGCCCTTCTTCGCCATCAGTGGGGCGGCGCCGCGCGCCATGGCGACGAGCGAGTACGCGCTGATGTCGAGGGCGGTGCGGAAGGCCTCGCGCGTGGTCTCGATGAACGGTGCCGAGAGCGACTCGCGCGGCGCGAACGCCGCGCCGTGCACGAGGAAGTCGAGCCCGTCCACCTGCGCCCCGAGCGTGGCGTACAACCGGGCGATGTCCTCGTCGCGGCTCACGTCGCACGGCAACAGGATGGGCGGCGTCTTCAGCGACGACGCGAGCTCGTCGACGTTCTCCTTCAGCCGTTCGTTCTGATACGTGAGAACCAGCCGCGCGCCGGCGGCATCGGCCTGCTGCGCGATGGCCCAGGCCAGCGACCGCTTGTTGGCGACACCGACGATGAGCCCGGTGCGTCCTGCGAGTTCCGACATGCGAACGGTCTCCGTAGGGGGCACCGTCGCCCCCGGCCCGGCCGCGCAGGCACGGGCAGTTGCGCGGCGGACACACGTCCACCGCCGACAACGATCATCTCTCGCTTACGCAAGTCGCGGACCGGATGGCCGGACGGCCATCCCGGCCTTCAGCGGCCGCGACGCTGGTTCTGGCGCGGCTTGCCGCCCTGGCCGTGCTGCTGCTGCGGACCCTTCCCGGAGGGATGGCCGTTGGCATAGGGCGAATAGCCGCCCCCGCCCCAGTTGCCACCGCCCGCCTGGTGCTGCCGGTGACGCCCGCGGCGTCCCTGCGGCTGCCGCGCGACGTTCCACAGCGTGAAGTCGGCCGGCTTGCGCTCGGGTACCTGCCCCTCGATCTTGGGCAGCGTCGCGCGAATCAGCTGGTGCCGATGCACCGGCTCCTCGCGCGCGGGCTCGTCTGCGACGTCTGGCTCGCCGCCGACGACCGGCGTGGCGACGGCCAGGGCAGGCTCGGCCGCCGGTGTCGCGGCGACCGCGGCCACCACGGGGACGGGTGGGCGAGGCAGGGCAGGGGCAACGCCCGGCTCGGCCGCGCTGTCGGTCGGCGGCAATGCCGCACCCGTCTCGGCGTCACGGCCCGTGATGTTCTCGAGCACCGTCTTGTACAGGGCGGCCTGAGGTTCGGCCTTCCTGCGGCGGGCAGGAACCTTGCCCTCCTTGTAGACGTGCTCGGTATCGCAGGTCGTGCACCGGGTGGTGCGCACCTCGTCGTCCACCAGGGCGACGATGACATGATTGGTAAGGCGTTTCTCGCGTGGACAGTAATCGTCCAGCACATCACCCAGCCGAAGCCGGCGCTCTTGCATCAACAGCTCCCGGAAGTACGTCCCAGGCGGGTCGGGATCTCCGCGACAGACCCAACGGAAAGGAGGTCACTGGATACTAGCACATCATCGCCGTGACTCAACCCATTCCTGCATCTCCGCCAGCCGTGCCGCCACCGCCGGTGGCGCCGTGCTCTGCGGCGTCCGTCGCGCCCGTATGGACGCCAGGGGCGTGATGGCGTCCACCACATCTTCTTCGAACAGCGGCGAGAACCGCCGCCATTGGTCAACGGTCAGTGACTCGATGGCCCGCTGCTCGTCGAGCAAGGTCCGGACCATGCCGCCCACGAGTTCGTGGGCGTCGCGGAACGGCAAGCCCTTCCGCACGAGGTAGTCGGCGACGTCGGTCGCCAGCATGAAGCCGCCCGCCGCCCGCTGCGTCACGTCGCGGCGTACCCGAAGCGTACGGACCACCGCGTCGCACGACATGAGGCTGCCGGCCACCGTGTCCTCGGCATCGAACACCGCTTCCTTGTCCTCCTGCAGGTCCTTGTTGTACCCGCTCGGGAGGCCCTTCATCGACACGAGCCAGCCCGTGTGGCGGCCGATCACCCGTCCCGTCTTCCCACGTACGAGTTCCATCGGGTCCGGGTTCTTCTTCTGCGGCATCAGGCTGCTGCCGGTCGTCACCGAATCGTCGAGCTCGAAGAAACCGAACTCTTCCGAGCCGTAGATGATGACGTCCTCGGCGAGCCGGCTGACGTGGACCATCGCCAGCGCGCACGCGTGCAGGAAGCTCGACACGAAGTCGCGATCGGCGACCGCGTCCATGCTGTTGGCGACGACGCGCGCGAAGCCGAGCCGGGTCCGGAGGAACTCCACGTCCACCGGGAACGAGTTGCCCGCAATCGCGCCCGAGCCCAGCGGCAGGACGTCGGCCTCGGCATGTACGGCGTCGAACCGCTCGCAGGCCCGTCGGAACGCCGACGCATGCGCCAGCCAGTAATGCGCCTCGAGCACCGGCTGCGCCCGGCGCAGGTGCGTGTACGCCGGCAGCGGGGCATCGCCCGCCTCGACGGCCCGCTGGCACAGGCCGGCCACGAGCGTCCGGCACTGCTCCTGCAACGCGCGGATACGGCGACGGAGGTACAGCCGCAGGTCGAGCGCGACCTGCTCGTTGCGCGAGCGACCCGTATGCAGGCGCTTTCCCGTCGCGCCCACGCGGGCCACGAGCTGCCGCTCCACGAAGGAGTGAACGTCCTCGTCCTCGCCCGACACGAACGTGGGATCGGCCGACGCGGCGTCGAGCAACTCCGTGAGCGCCCGATCGATGGCCCGTTGCTCCTCGGACGAGAGCACACCGGCGCGCAGCAGCGCCTCCGACCACGCGCGGCTGCCCTCGACATCGTCCTCGAACAGGCGGCGGTCGAACGCAAACGACGCACCGAACGCGAACACGTCCTGATCGGGCGCGCCCGAGAATCTACCAGACCACAGAGTCGACATGGTTTTACTCGTCGGCCGTCGGCATTCGGCCGTCGGCTCTCCGGAAGGCGAACACCGTTGCGAGCGGCGACGCAGTGGGCCCTCACGACGGCCGAGGGCCGACCGACGAAGGCCGTCAGTATCTCTCTCTTCCGACGACGTGCACGCTGCCCTTGAACAGCCGCAGGTGAATCGTCGCCGATCCTTCATGCAACGCCCGATCGGCGAGCGCGTCGATGGAGGCACGCGTGAGGCCGTGCCATTCGCCGGTGCGCAGGAGATCGACGTAGCTCTCCGCGAGCCGCCGACGAAGGGTGCGGAGCGACCACGGCAGCACGAGCGCCTCGAGCTCGCGCAGCGCCAGCTGCAGCACCGTGGCTGCCGGAGCTTCGGCCACCTGGCGGCGGACACCGCTGCCTTCCGGCACCAGCACGTCGACGCGCCCGACGCCATGTGCGCCGGCGATCGTGTCGAGACTGCTCAGGAGCTCGACGAGCGGCATGCCGACGCCGTTCACGCGTCGCGGCGTGCCCGCGTCGAAGCCGACGTCGAGCATGGCCGGCGTGTCGGGCCCGCGCGTGGTGCCGCGCGTCTGCGTGAAGAGCGCCTCGTCGACCGGCGCACCGAGCGAGGCCGGCGACGGCAACGAACGCCCCCACAGGGTCGCACGAACGCCCCCCGACGCGTCGGTGTCGAGCTGCAGGGCCGCTGCCGCCTCGGCCCGGGCCGCGGCCGGCATCGTCTCGACGCGGGGGAGCACCGGGATGGCCGCGACCGACTCCAGCAACCGCGTCATGCGCGCAGCCGCCTGTCCCGCACCGCCGTGCGCGAGCGCCGTTGCCTGCTCCATCGACGCGACGCGCGCCACCTGCGCGGCCACACAGGGCAGGGCCAGGATCGACGCATGCGGGTCGCCGTCGAACCCGATGGCTCCGGCGCGCAGCGCCGGCAGCACGACCTCGTGCGCGAACACCTCGCGCGCGTCGAGCACGTGCGCACGCACCGCACCGGCCTCGAGCGCGCGCTCGCGGACCGCCAGCAGGCTCTCGCCCTGCCCGACGTCCACCGTGACGGTGACGACCTCGGCCCGACGCGCGAGCCAGGGAATCGCGCAGAGCGTGGCCGCGTCGCCGGCGTGGGCGAGCACCACCCGTTCCGTGTGCATGGAGCGTGACGTCCTTTGAGTCAGAAGGCCAGCGCCGGCGCCTGCAACGGTGCGCCGGGACGCCAGGCATCGAGCCGCGCCACGAGTGACTGCGCGGCAGCCGCATCGCGGCAGATGACGAGGATGGTATCGTCGCCCGCGACCGTCCCGAGCACTTCGGCGGGGGCGGCACGGTCGATGGCGATGGCCAGCAACGCCGCCTGGCCGGAATCGGTGCGCAGCACGACGAGCTGCTCGGAACGATCGGCACGCTGCAGGAACGTCGCGGTCGTGCGCTGCAGATGTCCGAGGGCGTCGGTTGCCGACGGAGCCACAGGCCCCGACGGCTGGTAGGCACTGTCGCTGGCCCGCTTGACGACGCCGAGTTCCTTGAGGTCCCGCGACAGGGTGGCCTGCGTGACGTCGAAGCCGCGGGCCTGTAGCCGCTGCCGCAGCATTTCCTGGCTGGAAATGTTTTCCCGCCCGATGACGTCGAGAATGGCGCCGTGTCGTGTCCGCTTCATGTTTATACAGGCCTATGCATGGTAACACCACTGATCCCATGCTTCATAACGTGAAATTTCCTCTTGCACCGCGGGCCGACCGGCTGCATACTTGGCGTTCTTTCGCATAATTATTCAGATGACAGAGGGTACACAACGCATCGGGGTGGGAATCGTCGGCGCGACGGGATACGGCGGGCAGGAACTCGTCCGTCTGCTCGCCCGGCACCGTGGGGCGGACCTCAAGGTCGCCCTTGGTTCCAGTCAGCAGGACCAGCCGCGCCGGCTGCCGCGCCTGGCCCGCATCTGGGATGGCGAGATCACGGCATACAACCCGGAAGCGCTCGAGGGCTGTGACGTCGTGTTCCTCGGCACGCCCGAAGCGTTCGCGGCGACGAGCGCCGTCGAGTTGCTCGCACGCGGCCATCGGGTGATCGACATGTCGGGGGCGTTCCGGTTGACGGACGCGGCTCAGCGCGCCCGGTTCTACCCCGCCACGCCCGATCCGCTGCCCGACGGCACCGTGTATGCCCTACCCGAGTTCGATGCGGCGCAGGTGCCCGGCGCGCGCCTTGTTTCGTGCCCCGGCTGCTATCCGACCGCCGCGATGCTCTCCCTCCTCCCGCTGACGAGGCGGGGCCTGCTGCAGGGCGAGGTCATCGTCGACGCCAAGTCCGGGGTCTCCGGCGCCGGCAAGGGCGCAAGCGAGCGGACGCATTTCTCCGAGAACCACGGCAGCGTCGCGGCCTACGGGCTGTTCGGTCACCGGCACACGCCGGAGATGGAACAGGCGCTCGGGCTGCCCGTGACGTTCACGCCGCACCTCGTGCCGCTCGACCGCGGCATCCTCGCGACGACGTACGCCAGGCTGGTGCCCGGCACGACGACAGTCCAGGTGAACGACGCGTTTGCGGACGCGTATGCCGACGCGTTCTTCGTGCGCCTGACCGGCGATCGCCTGCCAGAGATCAAGCACGTCGCGGGCACGAACTTCTGCGACATCGGTTGGCGCGTGGACGAGCCGACCGGCCGCCTCATCGTCGTCTCGGTGCTCGACAACCTGCTGAAGGGCGCGGCCGGCCAGGCCGTCCAGCAGTTCAACCTGCTGTGCGGCTTCCCGGAGCAGGAAGGGCTGCTGTGAGCCAGCCGCCTGTGCTCGTGAAGTTCGGCGGTGAGCTCGTCGAGACGCCCGATCGCCTTGCCGCGGTCGGCGAGGCGCTTGCCGGCCTCGCGGCCGCGGCCCCGCTCGTCGTCGTGCACGGGGGCGGTCGCGAGAT
>JAEYZV010000393.1 GCA_023427865.1 Acidobacteriota bacterium | reverse complement strand
GGGCTGCGCTGCCCGTCGGGCGGGGCCCGACGGCTACGGGCGGGCCCCGGCCGGCGGCCCCCCGAGGCAGGCCCAAGGCCGACCGACGAAGGCCGAGTAGAATAGCGATTGGCCCATGGCGCTTGACGACCTGTTGAGCTGGCTTCCGCCCGGCTCCCCCGACGCCGATCTGGCTCGGCGACTCGATTTCGACCGCCTGCCGGCCCACGTCGCGATCATCATGGACGGTAACGGCCGCTGGGCCGGGCGCCGCCACCTCCCGCGTGTCGAAGGACATCGTGCCGGCACCCGTGCCGTACGCGAGGTCATCGAGACCTCGGCGCGCCTCGGGCTCGACTACATCACGCTCTACGCGTTCTCGGTCGAGAACTGGAAGCGGCCGGCCTCGGAGGTCGCGACGCTGATGGCGCTGCTCAAGCGCTATCTCCGGTCGGAGCTCGAGACGCTGCTGGCCAACAACATCCGGCTCTGCATCATCGGCCGCATCCAGGAGCTGTCGCCCGACGTCCAGCACGAGCTGCACGTCGCGATGGAGCGGACCAGCCGCAACACGGGTACCGTGCTGACGATCGCGCTCAACTACGGCGGCCGCGCCGAGATCGTCGACGCCGTGCGCGCCGCACTCGCGCAGGGGCTGCGTCCCGAAGACGTGGACGAGGCGCGGTTCGCGAGCCTGCTCTACACCAACGGCCATCCGGATCCCGACCTGCTGATCCGCACCTCGGGCGAGATGAGGGTCAGCAACTTCCTCCTCTGGCAGATCGCGTACAGCGAGATCCACGTCACCGACACGTTCTGGCCCGACTTCCGCCGCACGCACCTGTTCGAGGCGCTCCTCGACTACCAGCGGCGCGAGCGGCGCTATGGCGGCATCGCGGCTGCCGCGAGCCACCCCGTGGCTGCAGGCCGGTGACGCGCGTCATCAGCGGCCTGGTGCTGCTGGCCCTCGTCGTCGGCATCTTCTGGGGATTGCCGCCCTGGGGCACGCAGATCTTCGCGTTCGTCGCGCTGCTCCTCAGCCTCCGCGAGTACGACCAACTGGTGCGCCGCAGCGGGCTCGACATCGTGCCCGGCGTGGGCACGGCGTTGTCGATCGGCATGTACGGCGTGCTGATCTTCCACCTGCCGGCGCATCACTGGCTGTACGTCAGCATGGTGGCGGCGGGCATCGCGCTCGTGGTCCGCGGACGGGTGCCCGCGCAGGCGCTGGCGGTGGCTGCCGCCATGGTGTTCCCGGTCGTCTATCTCGGCATGGGCATCGCCACGGTGCCGCTCGTGCGCGAGCAGTACGGCGCCGCGCCGCTCCTGCTGCTGTTCCTGACCCAGATCGGAAGCGACACCGCGCAGTACTACACCGGGCGGACGTTCGGCCGTGTGCCGCTCGCCGCGGCCCTCAGCCCGAAGAAGACCCGGGAGGGCGCCATCGGCGGGCTCGTGTTCGGCGCCATCGTCCTGGCGGGATTCGGCCGGCTGTGGCTGCCGGAGATTCCCACGTGGCACCTCGCCGTGCTCGGCCTGCTCGTGGCGGTGGTCGGCATCGCGGGGGACCTGTTCGAGTCGATGCTGAAGCGCAGCGCCGACGTCAAGGACGCGTCCGACCTGATTCCGGGGCACGGCGGCATGCTCGATCGCATCGACGCGCTGCTCTTCACCATGCCGCTCTACTACGTCGCGCTGCAGTGGCTGTGGCCGCAGGGGCCGGGAGCATGACCCGCATCGCCGTGCTCGGCAGTACCGGCTCGATCGGCGTCAGCGCGCTCGACGTGGTGGCGGCGCATCCCGAGCGGCTCCAGGTCGTGGGCCTCGCGGCCGGCGGCAACGCCGACCGGATGCGGCAACAGATCGAGCAGGTGCGGCCACGCGCGGTCGCCATGGCGAGCAACGCCGCGCTGCTCGACGTGCAGTCGGGCCTGTCGAGCGAGGCACGTGCTCACGTCCGCGAGTGGGCACCCGGCCGCGAGGGGCTCGTGGCGATCGCCACGCAGCCCGACGTGGACGTCGTGCTGTGCGCGTGCTCGGGCACCGAGGCGCTCGAGGCGGTGCTCGCCGCGATCGACGCGGGCAAGCGGATCGCGCTCGCCAACAAGGAAGTGCTGGTGATGGCCGGGCCGCTGGTCATGGCGGCCGCGGCGGCCCGCGGCGTGGACGTGCTGCCGGTCGACAGCGAGCACAACGCCATCCACCAGTGCCTGAGTGGCCATCCGCGAGCGCACGTCCGGCGCCTGGTCCTGACGGCCTCGGGCGGGCCGTTCCGCGCGACACCGCTTGCCGAGCTCGAGACCGTCACGGCCGCCGACGCACTGAGCCATCCGACCTGGAAGATGGGCCGGAAGATCACCATCGACTCGGCGACCATGATGAACAAGGGCCTCGAGGTGATCGAGGCCCGCTGGCTGTTCGACGTAGCGGCCGATCGCATCGACGTGGTCATCCACCCGCAGTCGGTCGTGCACTCGATGGTGGAGTTCGAGGACGGGTCGCTGCTCGCGCAGCTCGGCGTGACCGACATGAAGCTGCCCATCCAGTACGCGTTCACGTACCCGGACCGCTGGACGAGCCCCGTGCCCCGCCTCGACTGGCGCGACGGTCTGGACCTGCGGTTCGAGCATCCCGACCTCGGCCGTTTCCCGTGTCTGCAACTCGCCTACGAGGCGCTGCGGGCCGGCGGCGCCGCTCCGGTCGTGTTGAACGCGGCCAATGAGATCGCCGTAGCGTCTTTTCTGGAGGGACAACTGTCCTTCATGGGCATCGCCAGGACCGTCGCCGACGTCCTGGCGGAGGCCGCCGGCCGCGCGCTCGACACGACCTCCCTCGCCGCCATCCGCGAGGTGGACGGCTGGGCGCGCCGGCAGGCGGCCGCCCGGATCGGCGCAGTAGAATCGGCTCGACGAGGCATTTCCGCGTGACAAATCTCTGGGCGTTCCTCTTCGTCCTGGGCGTGCTCGTGTTCGTGCACGAACTCGGACATTTCCTGCTCGCGCGCTGGAACGGCGTGCGCGTGCTGACGTTTTCGCTCGGGTTCGGGCCCAAGCTCCTGAAGGTCACGCGAGGCGGCACCGAGTACTGCATCAGTGCCATCCCGCTCGGCGGCTACGTGAAGATGGCCGGCGAGACGCCGGACGACCCGCGCTCGGGATCGAAGGACGAGTTCCTGTCGAAGACGAAGTGGCAGCGGTTCCAGATCCTCATTGCCGGACCTGCCATGAACCTCCTGCTCGCCGTCGGCCTGATGACGTTGGTCATCTGGGACGGCGCGACCAGGCCCGCATTCGAGCAGCGGGCCCCCGTTGTCGGCCGCGTGCTGCCCGGGTCGCCGGCGGAGAAGGCCGGCATCCAGGCCGGCGACGTCATCGTGTCGTTTGCCGACCGCGACGTCGAGACGTGGGAGGCGCTCCAGATGCGCGTCGTGCCGCGCGCCAACCGTGAGGTCCCCATCGTCATCCGCCGCGACGGCGAGCGTCAGCACTTGACGGTGGTGCCGGAGGCCCAGACGAAGTACGAGATCGGCGATCTCGGGATTGCGCCCTCCATCCACCCGGAAGTCGCGCAGGTGCTGCCCAACAG
>JAEYZV010000260.1 GCA_023427865.1 Acidobacteriota bacterium | reverse complement strand
TTGGAACGGCGAGCCGTTGCCAGCTCGCCGATGGCCAAATCGCGATGTCAGCCTTGTCGTGCCGGAGGCGCCTGCTGGGCTCCGGGCTTCTGCTCGGGCTGCCTGGTCGGTGGGTGGCGCTGGCCCTGGTGACACGTGTAGCAGGTGACGCGCTGTTCACCGGCTGGCGGCTCGTCGCCGACTTCCTTCGGGAAGCTCTGGTTGACCGCGTCGGTGTACTTCATCATCGCGCGCGTCGCTTCCTTGTTCTCCTTCCTGTCGCTCCCGAAGTTGTACGACTCCCAGTCGCTCGGGTCGGACCCCGCGACATGGCAATAGACGCACCGCACGCCCATCGCCTGGTTGAAGCCGCGCATGATGTTCAGCAGCTCCTTCCGATCGATGTCCTTGGGAAGGATCTTCAGGTTCTTCGGTTCCGGTGGCAGCCAGTTCGGGTCGCCCGGACCGCCCTGGCCGGTTTGCTGGGCACCAGCAGCGGGCTGCGCCGGGGCAGCCCCGGTGGGCGCCTGGCCGGTGACGGTGATGACCGTGCCGCACAGGACGAGTGCAGCGAGAGAGGCCACGCCTCGCATCATTCGATCTCCTCGATCAGGGACAGCACTGCGCTGATGCGCGAGATGCTAACGCAGATCAGGACCGAATGTGTCGCAGCACGCCGCCGATGGATTGCGCCTCGGGTGCGACCTGCTGCAGGGCTGCGCCCGCGCCCGCCAGGCAGAGCGCGATCACGAGCGCCGGCAGCCAGGTCCGCCTGATCACGCCGACGCTCCAATGCTGCACGTCATGGGGACGCAGCCGGCGGTAGACGGTGGTCACGAGGGCCGCATCGAGAGCCACTTCCGCGAGCAGCACCGGCGCGATGTAGATGACGTACACCACCGCGACCGCTCCTGCCAGCACCAGTACGAGAGCCACCAGGAGCCACCACGCATCGTCGAGGTCCAGATCGACGCTGCCGAACCAGCCGGCGGACATCGATCCGCCCGACGAGCGCGGCGAGGCCACGAACGCGCGCGGCTGAGCGTCCCAGTGGGCGCCGCCGCCGGCACCGCCACTCCGCCCGCCTGCCGCAAGGTCGGCGAGTCCACCGCCGCCCTGGTTCGCTCCCGCCCTGTGGGACGGGAGCTCGAGGTCGAGGGACCAGCCGCGGCGCAGGGCGATCCACAGCCGCAGCAGGCCCAGGAAGCCGGCGTACCCACCAAGCACGGCGACGCCATAGCGGATCCACATCTGGTGGACGCCGGCGGCCAGCAACCCGACCGACGTGAGGAAGCCGGCGACTCCGGCTCCCGCGATGATCAGCGTCAGCTGACCTCGCGGGAACTCGTGGGCGATGTGGCGAGCGCGCAGATGCTCGATGAGCGCCGTGCGCGTCGAACGGCGTGTCACGGGGCGGGCGCGACCGCGCCTTGCGCCGGGCCCCCGGTCGGGAACCCGCGGTTCTTCAGGAGCGCGTTCACGTCGGGATCGCGACCGCGGAACTTCCGGTACGCCTCGGCGCGGTCGATGCTGTTGCCGGTCGCGAGGATGATGGTCTCGAAGCGTCCGGCGACTGCGGGGTCCCACGGATTGCCGGCTTCCTCGAAGGCGGCCCAGGCGTCGGAGGCCATGACGTCCGACCAGAGGTAGCTGTAGTAGCCGGCCGAATACGCGTCCGACGTGAACAGGTGGTTGAACTGCGGCAACCGGTGTCGCATCGCGATCTGCGGCGGGTTGCCGATGTCGGCAAGCGTCTCGCGCTCGAAGCGGTCGGGGTCCACGACGCCGTCGGGCAGCGTGTGCTGCCGCATGTCGACGATGGCCGACGACAGGTACTCGACCGTCGCGTAGCCCTGGTTGAACTTCTCGGCGTTCTTCACCTTGTCCACGAGCGCCTGCGGCATCGGTTCGTTCGTCTTGTAGTGGCGCGCGTACTTGTCGAGGACGTCGCGCGTCAGCACCCAGTTCTCGTGCACCTGACTCGGGAACTCGACGAAGTCGCGCGGGGTGCCGGCCAGGCCGGGATAGGTGACGTTCATCAGCAGCCCGTGCAGCGCGTGCCCGAACTCGTGAAACAGCGTCTCGGTGTCGTCGAGGCTGATGAGGACGGGCTCGCCGGGCGCGCCCTTGACGAAGTTGTTGTTGTTGGACGTGATGGGCGTGATCGGGCCGTCGAACGTGCGCTGGCCGCGGTACCCCGACGCCCACGCACCGGAGCGCTTGTACTGGCGCGCGAAGTCGTCGCGGTAGAACACGCCGACGTGCCGGCCGGTCGCCTTGTCCTTGACCTCGTAGACGCGCACGTCGGGATGGAACACGGGCACCTGTCCGGTGATCTCCGTGAAGGTGAGCCCGTAGAGCCGCTCCGCCATGTAGTAGGAGGCGGCAATCATGTTGTTCAGCTCGAAATACGGCTTCATCTCGTTGGTGTCGAGCGCGTACTTGGCATTGCGCACCTTCTCGGCGTAGTACAGGTAGTCCCACGGCTCGATGGTGATGGCCTGGCCTTCCTTTGCCGCGATCGCCTGCATGTCGGCGACTTCCTCCCGGACGCGGGCGACGGCCGGCTTCCACACGCGCAGCATCAGGTCCATGGCCTTCTTCGGGTCCTGCGCCATGGTGTCGTCCATCCGCCAGTGCGCGTGCGTCTGGTAGCCGAGGAGCTTCGCGCGCTCGGCGCGCAGCTTCACGATGCGCGCAATCACCGCGTTGGTGTCGTGTGCACCGCCGTTGTCACCGCGGTTCTTGAACTTCTTCCTGACCTGCTGGCGCAGGTCGCGGCGCGACGAGAACGTGAGGAACGGGTCCACCGACGACCGCGTGTTGACGACGGCCCACTTGCCCGGGAGCTTGCGCTCGCCGGCGGCAGCCTTGTAGGCGGAGACGAGCGCCGGAGGCAGGCCGGCCAGGTCGGCCTCGCTCCCGAGCACGGTCCACGTGTCCTCCTCGGCGAGGACCCTCGTCGCGAAGTCGGAGAACGCGCTGGCCAGTTCCTGGTTGATGCGCGAGAGTTCCTTCTTCTCGGCGGCGCCGAGCCTGGCGCCCTGCCGCACGAAGCTGTCGTGCAGCCGCGTCGCCAGCCGCTGCTGTTCGGCGCTGAGCCCGGACGCGCCGAGGCCGGCAAGCACCGCGGCGATGCGCGAGAAGAGCTTCTCGTTGAAGACGATCTCGTCGTCGGCGGCAGCGAGGATCGGCGACATCTCGCGATCCAGTGCCTGGTACTCCGGCGTGTTGCGGTTGTTCGTCATCACGCCGAACAGCACGTCGACGCGTCCGAGGGGACGGCCCGCGCGCTGCAAGGCCTCGACCGCGTTGGCGAAGGTCGGCGGCGCGGGATCGTTCGCGATGGCGTCGATCTCCTTGCGCTGCATTTCGATCGCCGCCAGGAACGCCGGCTTGAAGAGCTCCGGCTTCACCGCATCCCAGGGCGGCACGCCGCCGTAAGGTCCGGTCCATTCCTGCAGGAGCGGGTTGTCGGTCGACGAGCGGGACGGAGTGGTGGGCTGCGCGTGACTGGTCACGGGGCTCGCGATGAGGGCCAGCGCGATGGCGCCGGCACGAAGGGACGTCTTCAGGGGCACGTGGTCCTCCAGCGGTTCACCATGGTAGACGTTCCGGGCGTCCTCAGGGCCGCCGGTGTGGTACAGCTGTAGGGCCGCTCGGGCCCGGGCGGCCCGCCGCATGCTCCAGTACGTCCGCTCGTGTTTCGTGATCCTGGCGCTTGCCGGCCTGTCCTGTGCGATCGGATGCCGCGGGGCCACGGACGCCCCCGCAGGCGGGGAGCCGGCCCTCGACGCACGGACCCAGGAGGCCGCGGGCTTCGTCGGTCGGCAGGCCTGCGCCAGTTGTCATCAGGCGCAGGACGCGCTCTGGCGCGGCTCGCACCACGACCTCGCCATGCAGGAGCCGACGCCGGAGACGGTGCTCGGCGACTTCCGCGACCGGACGTTCACCCACGCCGGCGTGACCACGCGCTTCTCGAACCGGGACGGCCGATTCCTCGTTTGGACCGACGGCCCGGACGGCCGGTTGCAGGAGTTCGCGGTCGCTTACGTGTTCGGCGTCTACCCGCTCCAGCAGTACCTCGTCGGCTTTCCCGACGGGCGCTACCAGGCGCTCGGCATCGCCTGGGACAGCCGGCCGAAGGCCGAAGGCGGGCAGCGGTGGTTCCACATGTACCCGGGCGAACGCGTGACCCACACGGACGCGCTGCACTGGACCGCGTTCAGCCAGAACTGGAACGCGCAGTGCGCGGCCTGCCACTCGACGAACCTGCGCAAGGGGTACGACCGCGCGAGCGACACCTACGAGACGACGTGGTCGGAGATCGACGTCTCGTGCGAGCAGTGTCACGGGCCCGCGTCGTCGCACGTGCGGTGGGCGGAACAGCGCACGCCGGGCGAGTCGTCCGCCGGCCTGATCGCCGCCGACATGGGGCTCACCACCTCCCTGCGCGAACGACGTGGCGCGCGGTGGACGATGCAGCTGGCGACCGGAATCGCTCGACGCACGCCAGCACCGGCGGCCGATCGGGCGGAGCTCGACGTGTGCGCGCCGTGCCACTCGCGTCGTGCCGAACGCTTCGACGGTCACGTGCCCGGCCGGCCGTTCCTCGAATCGTATCGCCCGAGTCTGCTGTCGGAAGGCCTGTACCACGCCGACGGGCAGATGCAGGATGAGGTCTACAACTACGGCTCCTTCGTGCAGAGCCGCATGCATGCCGCCGGCGTGACGTGCTCGGACTGTCACGACCCGCACAGCCTGAAACTGCGGGCGGAGGGCAATGCGCTCTGCGCGCAGTGCCACATGCCCTCGACGTTCGACGTGACGAGGCATCACGGCCACCGCCCGGGAACCCCGGGCGCGTCGTGCGTCGCGTGTCACATGCCGGCAGCCACGTACATGGTGGTGGATCGCCGGCACGACCACGGGTTCCGCGTGCCCCGGCCGGACCTCACGGCCTCGACCGGTGCGCCAGACGCGTGCACGCAATGCCACACGGACCGCACGCCGGCATGGGCGGCCGAGGCGCTCGATCGCTGGCGGACGCCGAGGTGGCGCGACCGGCCCCAGTTCGCCGAGACGTTCGCCGCGGCGCGACAGGGGAGGGCGGCCGCGGTGCCCGCCCTTGGCGCCATCGCCAACGACGCACGCCAGCCCGGCATCGTCCGGGCCAGTGCCGTCGAACTGCTCCAGTCTCACGCGCCGGCACGACTCGACGCGACGCTCGACGTGCTTGCCGCCGCCGAAGACCCGCTCGTGCGGCTGGCGGTGGCGCAGGCGTTGCCGCAACTCGACCCTGCCGCCCGGGCGCGGGTCGGTGGCCGGTTGCTGCAGGACCGGATGCGCGCGATCCGCGTGGATGCCGCCTCTGCGCTCGAAGGCGAGTCCGCCTCCTGGCTCCCGGAGGCGCAGCGCGCCGCGCTGGCGCAAGCTGTGGAGGAGCTGCGGTCGTCCGACGAGTTCAACGGCGACAGGCCGGAGTCGTACGTCAACCGCGCGCTGCGGGCGGAACGCGATGGTGACCTCCAGCGGGCACGGGCCGAGTACGAAGCGGCGACACGGTACGCGCCGTGGTTCCTGCCGCCCTACGTGAACCTCGCCGACGTGCAACGCCAACTTGGCGACGAGGCCGCAGCGGAGCAGACGCTGCGGCGCGCGCTGGCCGCCGCGCCCGAGGACGCAGGCGTCCTCTATGCGCTCGGGTTGTCGCTGCACAGGCAACAGCGAGGGCCGGAGTCGCTCGTCGTGCTGGAGCGGGCAGCGAAGCGGGCACCGGACACGCCGCGCTATCCGTTCGCCTATGCGCTCGCGCTCGAGGCCCAGGGCCGGGTCCGGGATGCCTTGGAGGTGATCGACACGGCGCTCGCGCGGCATCCGGACGATCGCGACCTGCTCGATGCGGGCCTCGGCATGGCGCAGAAGACCGGCGACACCGAGCGGGCGCGTGTCTACGTCCGCGGCCTGCTGCGCGTCGTCCCTGGCGACCCGTCGCTGCTCGCGCTGGCGCGCAGCCTTGGCGTGACGTAGGGGCGCTCGTGCCCGGGGTACGGCGGCCCCGGCGACATCGACGATACTTGCGCTCGTGAACACCATGCGCATCGCGCTCGGCAATCTCCCTTACCCCGCGACGCCGGACGATTCGGTAAGCCGCGTCGAACGCGCAGTCGCCGACGCCGCGGCCGTCGGGGCTCGCGTCCTCTGCCTGCCCGAGTGCTACGTCCCCGGGTACCGCTCCGGCGGCCGGGACGTGCCGGCTCCCGATCCGCAGTTCCTCGACGCCGCGTGGACGCGGATCGCGCACGCGACCGGAGCCGCGGGCATCACGACGATCGTCGGCACAGAGCGTCTCGTCGACGGCCGCCCCGTCGCGTCGGCGCTGGTGATCGGCGCCGATGGCGAGCGCGCCGGGTTCCAGGACAAGGTGCAGATCGATCCGTCCGAGGAGGCGACGTACGCACCGGGCGCGGGGCGGCAGCTGTTTCACGCCGGCGATCTCACGTTCGGGGTGGTGATCTGCCACGAAGGCTGGCGCTACCCCGAGACCGTGCGCTGGGCAGCGCGCCGCGGCGCGCAGATCGTGTTCCACCCCGCCTTCCACGAGGCGGATGCGACGAGCTATCGCCCCGTCGTGTTCGGCGACCCGGCCAACACGTTCCACGAGAAGGCGGCGCTGTGCCGGGCCGCCGAGAACACGTGCTACTTCGCGACGGTGAACTACGCGAGCGACGGGTCGCCGACGACGTCTGCCGTCGTGCATCCCGAGGGCACCGTGCTCGCCTGGCAGCCGTACGGCGTGGCCGGGCTGCTCGTCGTGGACGTGGATCTGTCGGCGGCCACGGGACTGCTGGCCTCGCGCTGCCGGACCTTCGAGACCTCGCCTGTCGAACCGCAGCGGCCATAATTGCCGCAGACACGTTCGTCCGTACCAGAAGGAGGAGCCATGCAAGCGGTCAGGTTCGTGGGCGTTGGGCAGCCGGCTCGTATCGAGGACGTCCCGAAACCGTCTCCCGGTCCGGGTCAGGTGCTCGTCAGGATCGGTGGCGCGGGTGTGTGTCACTCGGATCTGCACGTGATGCAGGAGGACCTCGGGTTCACGCCGCCGTTCACGCTGGGGCACGAGAATGCGGGGTGGGTGGCTGAACTCGGCGAGGGCGTGAAGGGCTACAAGGAAGGCGACGCCGTTGCCGTCTACGGCCCGTGGGGATGCGGTCACTGCCACGCGTGTCAGCTCTCGATGGAGAACTACTGCGAGAACTGGGCCGAGGTCGGCACCTTCGGCGGCGGACTCGGCCTCGATGGCGGCATGGCCGAGTACATGCTGGTGCCCTCCTCGCGGCTGCTCGTGCCGCTCGGCGACCTGAGCCCGGCCAAGGCCGCGCCGCTCAGCGACGCTGCGCTGACGCCCTACCACGCCATCAAGCGCGCACTGCCGCTTCTCACCGCCGACAGCACGGTCGTGGTAATGGGCGTGGGCGGCCTCGGACACATGGCCGTCCAGTTGTTGCGCGTCCTGGCGCCGGTGCGCATCGTCGCCGCCGACATCGACGACACGAAGCTGCAGCAGGCAAAGGCCCTGGGCGCCGACGACATCGTCAACAACCGCGATGCGGAAGCGGCGGCCGATCGCATCAGGCAGATCACGGGAGCTCGCGGCGCGGGGCTGGTGCTCGACTGCATCGGCGTGCAGCAGACCGTGGACCTTGGCGCGAAGCTGCTCGGACGCAACAGCGTGTGGACGGTCGTCGGGCTCGGCGGAGGGCGCCACGACTTCCGCCACGGCAGCACGCCGTACGGGGTCTCGCTCAGCATCCCGTACTGGGGCTCGCGCGTCGAGCTGATGGAAGTGATCGCGATGGCGCGCGCAGGCAGGATCCACGCCGAGACGACCGAGTTCCCGCTCGAGCAGGCGGTCGAGGTGTACGCCAAGCTCGATCGGGGAGAGATCGCTGGCCGCGCGGTGCTCGTTCCCGCCTGACGCTGCGAGGCGTCGCTGACCGGAGGGCCGCGACCGGCGCGCGGCCTTCGCACCGGTGCGGCCAGCGACCCGGCAGCACGAGCACCTTGCCGCCACCGACCCCGTACGGTATAGTTCAGTGCTCGCGTCACTGACGCGAGCCACACCTCGTTCAGTGTGCGGAGTTGGCTCAGCGGTTGAGCGCCGCCGTCACAC
>JAEYZV010000248.1 GCA_023427865.1 Acidobacteriota bacterium | reverse complement strand
CGGGACTCGGGACTCGGGACTCGGGACTCGGGATTGAAGAGGTACGTAGCCGTCGGGCCCTGCCCGACGGGGCTGTCCATCGCAGGGGCGACGGCTACGTGCGTGCGTCGGTGGTCAATGGGCCGCGGGGCGGACGTTCAGCCACAGCGACAGCGCCGTGTAGTAGATCGGGTACACGAGGCCGGTCCACAACAGCCAGGCCGGCACGTCGGGCAGCCACCAGATCATCAGCAGCATCTGCACGGCCCAGATCGCGCCGAGCACCAGCGTCGTCTTCATCAGCGTGACCGTGCGCGACGGGTACACGTACTTGATCGGCACGAACACCAGCGCGGCAAGCACCAGCAGCGTGACCGTCGTCGTCGCCGGCGACCAGTTCCACGCCAGCGCATACACCACGATCAGGTTCCAGTAGGACGGCCAGCCCGTGAAGAAGTAGTCGAGCGTCTTGGCGTGCAGGTTGGAAAACCCCAGCCCGCTCGCGATGAGCACGGCCGCCACCGCGAGCATACCCCACGGGCCACCGAGCAGGCCCTGCTCCCAGAGGATGACCAGCGGCACGAAGACGTACGTGAGGAAATCGACGATGTCGTCGAGCCGCGCCCCGTCGATCCAGGACGCGTAGCGACGAACGTCGGCGGCGCGCGCAGCAAAGCCATCGGTGGCGTCCACGAAGCACGCCAGAGCGAGCCAGAGCAGCGCCGTGCGCGGGTCGTGGTCCCAGGCGCTCCGCAGCGCCAGCCAGGCCAGCACGGCCCCCGACGCCGTGTAGGCATGAACCGAGAGGGCTGCTGCGCCGCGGATCAGGGACATGCGGTCCCGCGTGGGCTAGAGCGCGCCGAGGCGCTTGTCGAGCTCGGCGACGGCCGCCTCGATCTGCTGCTTGCGCACCGGGTGCGACGTGTTCTCCAACTGCCGCGTGAGCTCGGCTCGGGCGAGCCGGAGCGATTCGCGCGCGCGCAGTTTCTCGGGGTCCACGCCGGCCGCGAGGCCGCGCCGCCGCTTCTCGTGTTCCCGGGCGTCCAGCTGCTCCTGCAGTCGGGCTTCGGCGTCGACAAGCCCTTCACCAGCATCACTCATTCAGGTCGTCCTCCCAGACGCGCCACATGGCGCATGGTCAACATGAGAGGATAACGAAGAAAAGGGCGAAAAGGGCAAAAAGTGCGAAAAGCGCCAGAAGTGCCGTTCCATCCGGTCGTCCAGCGGTGGTTCGGGGCCGCGTTCGAAGGGCCGACGCCGCCACAGATGCAGGGCTGGCCGGTGATCGCCCGCGGCGAGAGCACGCTCCTGCTCGCGCCCACCGGCAGCGGCAAGACGCTGACGGGATTCCTGTGGTGCATCGACCGGCTCATGTTCGAGCCGCCGCCCGACCCGAAGGCGCGCTGTCGCGTGCTGTACCTGTCGCCCCTCAAGGCACTGGCGGTCGACGTCGAACGTAACCTGCGTGCGCCGCTCGCGGGAATCAGCCGGCTGGCGCGCGAAGAAGGCGTCGCGCATCACGTGCCGGAGATTGCCATCCGCACGGGCGACACGCCCGCGTCGGAACGCGCGCGGTTCACCCGCCGCCCCGCCGACATCCTGATCACCACGCCGGAGTCGCTGTTCCTCCTGCTCACGTCGAACGCCCGTGAGCAGCTGCGCAGCGTCCACACGGTGATCCTCGACGAGATCCACGCGATGGTCGCGACAAAGCGCGGGGCGCATCTCGCGCTGTCGCTCGAGCGGCTGGAGGCGATCGCCCGACAGCCGATCCAGCGCATCGGGCTGTCGGCTACGCAGCGTCCGCTCGATGAAGTCGCGCGCTTCCTTGGTGGCTCCGCACCGATGGAGACGCGTGCGCAGACGGACGGCTCGGACAGCCGTCCCTACCAGGCCGAGATCCACGATCAGTTCGCACAGGCGAACGAGCCTCCCTGGCGTCCCGTCACCATCGTCGATGCGGGTCGCAAGCGTCAGTTGAAGTTGCGCATCGAAGTGCCCGTCGAGGACATGGCACGGCTGACGCAGATAGAGGCCATCACCAGCGGACCCGCAGCCGGCGGCCCACAGGCACCGTCGATCTGGGCCGCGATCCACCCACGGTTGCTCGAGGTCGTGCAGGCCCATACGTCGACGCTGCTGTTCGTCAACAGCCGGCGCCTCGCCGAACGCCTCGCCGCCTCGATCAACGAGCTCGCCGGGGAAACGCTCGTACGCGCGCATCACGGGTCGCTCGCGCGGGAACAGCGCGTCGCGATCGAGGACGCGCTCAAGGCAGGCCAGCTTCGCGGACTCGCCTGCACATCGTCACTCGAGCTCGGCATCGACATGGGTGCGGTCGACCTCGTGGTGCAGATCGAGGCGCCGCCGTCGGTGGCCAGCGGGCTGCAGCGCATCGGTCGCGCGGGCCACCAGGTCGGCGCCACGAGCGAAGGGCTGATCTTCCCGAAGTATCGCGGCGACCTCCTTGCCTGCGCCGCCGCCGTGCGCGCGATGCGCGAGGGGCGTGTCGAGGCGACCCACATGCCGCGCAACCCGCTCGACGTGCTCGCGCAGCAGATCGTCGCGATGGTGGCCATGGACGACTGGCAGGTGGACGCGCTCTACGACCGCGTGCGCCAGGCTGCACCGTTCGCGTCGCTTGCGCGGCCGATCTTCGAGGGCGTGCTCGACATGCTGTCGGGGCGCTATCCCTCCGACGAGTTCGCCGAACTGCGCCCGCGCCTCACGTGGGACCGCGTGGCCAATGCCCTGACCACGCGGGAAGGCGCCAAGCGCGTCGCCATCGCCAATGCCGGCACCATTCCCGATCGCGGGCTCTACGGCGTCTTCCTCGTCGGCGCCCCCGCCGGCACGGCACGGGTGGGCGAGCTCGACGAGGAGATGGTGTTCGAGAGCGCGGTCGGCGAGACGTTCCTGCTCGGCGCGTCGTCATGGCGCATCGAGGACATCTCGCACGATCGCGTCCTCGTCTCCCCGGCGCCCGGCCAGCCGGGCAAGATGCCGTTCTGGAAAGGCGATGGCCCGGGGCGCCCGCTCGAATTCGGACGGGAGATCGGCGCGCTCGTGCGTCAGTTGCGGCGTGAAGGCGCCGAGTCGGCCCGCGCACGGCTCGAACGGGATCACGACCTCGACACGCTCGCCGCGACGAACCTCGTGCAGTACCTCGAGGACCAGGAAGAGGCGACGGGCGCGGTGCCGGACGATCGCACCCTCGTGATCGAGCGGGTGCGCGACGAGCTCGGCGACTGGCGGCTGTGCCTGCTCTCGCCACTCGGCGGCCAGGTCCTCGCCCCCTGGGCGATGGCGGTACTCGCACGACTGCGCGAGCAGCTCGGCATCGAGGTCGAGACCATGTGGGCCGACGACGGGTTCGTCGTCCGCTTTCCCGAGACGGACGACCCGCCGGACCCGCAGTGGCTGGTGCCGGACCCCGATGAACTCGAAAGCCTGGTGCTGCGGCAGCTCGGGTCCACGTCGCTGTTCGCCGCGCGGTTCCGGGAATGCGCCGGCCGCGCACTGCTCCTGCCGCGCCGGCGACCCGGACGGCGGGCGCCGCTGTGGCAGCAGCGCAAGCGCGCACAGGATCTCCTCAGCGTCGCGTCACGCTACGGGTCGTTCCCGATTCTGCTCGAGACCTATCGCGAATGCCTGCGCGACGTGTTCGACATGCCGGCGCTCGTGGACACGCTGCGGGCCGTGCAGTCGCGCCAGGTGCGCGTCGTCACCGTGGAGACGCCGACGCCGTCCCCGTTTGCGTCCTCCCTGCTCTTCGGGTACGTCGCCAACTACCTGTACGACGGCGACGCACCACTCGCCGAGCGGCGGGCTCAGGCGCTGACCATCGACCAATCGCATCTGCAGGCGCTGCTTGGATCGGCGGAGCTCCGCGAACTGCTCGACGCCGATGCGCTCGCCGCCCTCGAAGCGCAGCTGCAATGCCTCCTGCCTGACTACCGCGTGCGGACCGTGGATGGCGTGCACGACCTGCTGCTGCGCATCGGCGACCTGTCGGCGGCGCAGTTGCGGGACCGCACCTCGGACGACGTGCCCTCGGATGCGGGCGATCGACTCGTTCGTGCCAGACGCGCCGTGTGGATGACGATCGCCGGCGAGCGCAGACTCGTCGCCGTGGAGGACGTCGCCCGCTACCGCGACGCGCTCGGCCTGCCCGTGCCCGCCGGACTGCCCGAAGCGCTGCTGGCACCGCAGCCGCAGGCGCTGCGCGATCTCGTGTCGCGGTACGCGCGCACCCACGGCCCCTTCACCACCGACGATCTCGCCGCGCGCTTCGGGCTGGGACGGTCGACCGCGGAACTCGCGTTGAAGGCGCTGCACGCGGAAGGACGCCTGCTGGAAGGCGAGTTCAGGCCGGGGGGCCGCCACCAGGAATGGTGCGAGTCGTCGGTGCTCACGAGCGTACGGCGGCGGTCGCTGGCGAAGCTGCGACACGAGGTCGAACCCGTGGACCTGCCGGTACTCGGGCGTCTCCTGACGCAGTGGCAGGGCGTCACGCGTCCGCGCCGCGGCCTCGATGCGTTGCTCGACGTCGTCGAGACGCTGCAGGGTCTGCCGCTGGCGGCGTCCGTGCTCGAGCGCGAGATCCTGCCGGCGCGGCTCGAGGGGTACCAGCCATCCGATCTCGACGCGCTGATCTCGGCGGGCGAGGTCGTGTGGTGCGGCGTGGAGCCGCTCGGCGAACGTGATGGCCGCGTCGCGCTGTTCCTGACCGACCATCTCGCCACGCTGTGGCGCGGCGTGGTCGTGCCGGTGTCGAGCGACGAGCTGTCGCCGCGCGAGCAGGTCATCCTGCAGGCGCTCGACGCGCGGGGCGCGCAGTTCTTCTCAGCCCTGCACGAGGCGGCCGGCGGCGGGTTCCCGCAGGACACGGTGGACGCCATCTGGTCGCTCGTGTGGCGCGGGCTGATCACCAACGACACGCTGCAGCCGCTACGGGCGCACGTCGGAGGGTCTCAGCGCGATCGGCGCGGCCGGCCCGCCGCGCGGCCGTTCAGGTCACGGCGCGTGGCGCCGCCAGCGGCCGAGGGTCGCTGGACGCGGCTTCCGGCGGCGAGCGGCACGACAGCCACTGCGTGGAGCGCGGCCATGGGTCAGCAATTACTGACGCGGTACGGCGTGGTGACGCGCGAGGTCGC
The DNA here is from genome assembly GCA_023427865.1 of Acidobacteriota bacterium. Classification (GTDB taxonomy): domain Bacteria; phylum Acidobacteriota; class Vicinamibacteria; order Vicinamibacterales; family Vicinamibacteraceae; genus Luteitalea. Next base: position 2,369 of record JAEYZV010000248.1, on the reverse strand, counting down.
GTCGGCGGAGGGACTTCCCGGCGGCTTCACCGCCATCTACGACGTCTTCAGGACGCTCGAGGAGAGCGGCCGCATCCGCCGGGGGTATTTCGTGAGCGGCGTCGGGGCGATGCAGTTCGCGGCCCCCGCGGCCGTGGACCTGCTCCGTGCACTGAGGACGCCGCCCGAGGTACCGGACGTCGCCGTCTTGTCTGCCACCGATCCGGCAAACCCGTACGGGGCGCTGGTCAAGTGGCCCGAACCGCCGGCCGAAGCTGCGGGCCGCGGGCCCTCACGCAGCGTCGGCGCGCGGGTGGTGCTCGTCGATGGCCACCTGACGGCGTGGATCGCGCGCGGCCTCCGGTCCCTGCTCGTGTGGCTGCCCGAACACGAGCCGGACCGCAGTCGACACGCCGAGGCCCTCGCGCGCGTGCTTCCGATGACGGGCACCGATCGGGAGCGGCGTGCGGCCAGCATCGTGCTCACGGACGTGAACGGCGGCCCGGCGCTCGACTCGGCCATCCGCCCGTTCCTCGAAGCCGCCGGGTTCGTCGCCACGACGCAGGGCCTGCAGCTTCGTGACACGACCGCCAGCCCGGCGATGCCACGCCAGCGGCGACCGGGCAGGTGGCAGGACGCGCCCGTTGCGATCGACGAGTTGCCGCCAATCGCGGACGAGGACATCGCGCCCCTCCGCTGGCCGCGCAAGCGGGACGACTGACGACCGTCCGGGCACGCTGTCACCCGACGCCTGTATCTCCTGCTACCTGGAAAGATGCCAGAAGGCGACACGATATTCCGCGCGGCGCGGACGCTCCACCGGGCGCTGGCTGGGAGCGTAGTCAGGCGATTCGAGACGCAGTACGCGCAGCTCGCACGCGTGCACGACGATGCGCCCATTACCGGCAGGAGCGTGGAGAAGGTCGCATCGCGCGGGAAGCACCTGTTGATCCACTTCTCCGGGACCGGGCGCCGGGTGCCGGGTGCCGGGTGCGACGTGCCGCGTGCCGGGTGCGTCGAAGAGCCGGACGACGCGGGCAGCCGCATGTCAACTGGTCGCCTGGCGGTGGACGGTCCGCTCGTACTGCGCACGCACATGCTGATGTCGGGCTCGTGGCATATCTACCGCACGGGCGAGCGCTGGATGCGGTCGCCGGCGTCAGCGCGGATCGTGATTGGCACCGAGGCGTTCGTCGCCGTCGCATTCACCGTGCCGGTTGCCGAGTTCGTGCTCGCAGGCAACGTCGAGGAGGCGCTCGCGAGGGTCGGCCCTGACGTGCTCGCGCCGGAGTTCGACGCCGCGGACGCGATGGCCCGCCTCGCCGCCAGCGCACGCGACACGGTGGCCGAGGCCCTGCTCGATCAGCGTGCGGTTGCGGGCATCGGCAACGTGTACAAGAGCGAGCTCCTGTTCCTCGCACGGCTGTGGCCGTTCACGCCGCCGGCGGCGGTGCCACACGAGCAGTGGTCGCGGTTGGTGCGTGACGCGCGGACGCTGCTGCGCGCCAATGTCGTCGACCCCACGGAGACGGGCGTCCTCACATATCGCGGGGCCCGGCGCACCACGGGCCGCGCCAACCCCGCCGAGCGGCTCTACGTGTATGGCCGCCATGGCCGTCCATGTCGCAGGTGCGGTACGGCAATCCTCATGCGCCACCACGGTGAGCACAACCGGTCCACCTACTGGTGCCCGACGTGCCAACCCGCGAGAGGATAGGTAGGGCGCGCTCCCCGAGCCGGAACATCGGCGACGCCTCGGGCCCGAAGGTCAGGCCGGATCGGCAGCGACGTTCGCGCCGCCTATCAGCGTGCGCGCCAGCAGGTACACGAGCAGCCCCACGGGGCCGAGCAGCAGCGTGAGCACCAGGACCGGCGACACCCACCACGGCGAGTAGAGGCGGCTCCGGCTGTCGCAGTAGATCCAGCGCCCGACGAAGAGGTCGAACGCCACGAAATGTGCCCACGCCAGCGTGACACCCGTCGGCGTGCCGAGCAGCAATGCGACCCGCGCCTGTACGGGCGTGACGACCTCGGGCACGACGAGGTTGGCCACGGGCAGCAGCGTGGCGAGATAGATCAGCGCCGGCGGGGCGACGATCCACGGCGAGGCGACGATGCGGCGCGTCACCGACCATGTCGGCAGGAACACCATCAGCGCCCAGAACGGCAGGACGACGAGGTTGCTGAGCTCGAACGCCGTCATCGGGTTCCCCCGTCAAACCGGATAGTTGGCATGGGATGGCGGCTAGTATGCTCCGGGACATGCTCATGACGATGCCTGCCAGGCCGGCCGCGCTCGTGGACCCGGAGACATGGGATGCGATCCGTCGCCGCGACGCGGCCGCGTCAGGACGGTTCGTGTTCGGCGTCACGACCACGGGCATCTACTG
>JAEYZV010000246.1 GCA_023427865.1 Acidobacteriota bacterium | reverse complement strand
GTGTCGTCCTCCCCCACGGGTTTCCTCCCCTGGACAAAGGACCGGGCAGCGTGACCGTGTCGTTCGTGCTCTCCACGCAGTGGCCGCGCCCTGAACTGCCAACGTATGTCGCAACGCAGTTCAGCATCCCTGAGCCGGGAACGTCGAGTCTCATCCTTCTCGGGCTGGCGGGCCTGGCGAGCGCCCGCCGCCGACGCGCGGACTTGGGTCGAGGTTGACCCTTCACGACCGGCACCTTCCTGAGGTGTGACTTCCGACTTTCGACTTTCGACTTTCCTTTCCGACTTCGCACTTCAGACTTTTTCCTTTGACCGCAAGCACGCAAACGGCCGCGCGCGGTTGCCCACGCCCGGCCGTAGTGTCGGCTGAGACTGCAGCCCTGCAGTGATCTAAGTCGTCACCGTGCGGCGCCGCCCGATGGCCATGCGGTAGATGACAAGCAGCAGGATCGCGCCGAGCAGCGACATGAAGAAGCCGGCCGCGTCACCAGGGCCGTAGAGGCCCAGCGCCTGGCCGAGGAAGCCGCCCAGCAGTGAGCCGACGATGCCCAACAGCATGGTCACGATGATGCCGCCGGGATCCTTGCCCGGCATCACGAGCTTGGCGAGCGCGCCCACGATCAAGCCGAAGATAATCCAGCCGAGAATGCCCATCTCACGGTCCTCCTCACACAGTCGCCGGCAGCACCGTGCTGGCCGGGAAAGTACTCTGGCTCCCCTCAATCAATGCACGTAGCGATCCAGCCTGCGGCGGGCGCGCCATCGCGCCAACCGTTGTCGAGGAACGGTCCACCTGGAAGGTACTGTCAAATATTGCTACATGGTGCGTGGGGCCGTGTGGGCTGGCGCGCCCTCCGGTCAGCGCGACAGCTTCTCGAGCACGTCGTGCAGATCGACGGGCGGGCCCTGCAGCACGGGGTTCCAGAGGTCGCCGGTCTCCCCGAAGCGGCCGAGCACGGTGTCGACGGTGAAGTCCTCCGGCCGTACGTCTTCGTCGAGTTCCTCCCAGCGCAGCGGCGTCGACACGCCGGCGAACTGGCTGGCGCGGGCGCTGTAGGCACAGGCCAGCGTCTTGCCCTCGATGTTCTGCAGGTAGTCCACGTACACGGTGCGGCCGCGTCTGGCCACCGTGCGCTCGACCGTCGCGACCTTCGGGTGCCGCGTGGCCACGGCGGTGGCGACGATCTGGCACAGCAGCTGACCCGACTCGTAGGTCGTCGCTTCCGCAAGCGGGATGTAGACGTGCAGCCCCGACGACCCGGACGTCTTGAGCGCCGCAGGGATCGACAGCATGGCGAGCGCGTCGCGCACCCATCGCGCCACGTCGCGCACCTGCGAGAACGGCACGCCCGGCATCGGATCGAGGTCGATGGCGACGAAGTCGGCCTGTGACGGGGATTGCGCGCGCGAGAACCACGGATCGAGCGAGATGGCGCCGAGTTGCGCGACGTACAGCAGCGTCAGCAGCGAGCCGCCCACGAGACGCGGCATCGGCCCATCGTCGTCCTCGTCGACGTACTCGACGCGCACGCCCGGCGGCACCGCGTCCGGCGCACGCTGCTGGTAGAACGACTTGCCCAGCACGCCGTTCGGGTAGCGCTTCATGACCAGCGGCCGGTCGGCCACCACGGGCAGCAGCCACGGCGACACCTGCACGTAGAACCGGAGCAGGTCGCCCTTGGTCAGGCCCGATGCGGGCCAGAACACCTTGCGCAGGTTCGTGACGTCGAGGGCGCCCTCCGGGAGCGCGAGCGTGCCGTCTCGTCCGGCATCCTCGAGTGACTGCAGTTGATCGACGAGCTGCTGCAGGTCGGGGGGCAGTTGAGGAGATGCGCGCCGCGGCGAGGCGTCCCCGCCCCCGTCCACCGCAAGGTCGCTCGTGGCGGCGTCCAGCCCCACGTCGTCGCGGAGCCCCAGGAACACTGGATGGCGCAGGTGGCCCTCCGGCGGCCACTCGCTGAAACGGACCTCGCACAGCAGCCGTGGCTCCACCCAGTGCTGCCCGCGGGCACGCGGAGCGTCGACGAACGGCGACGCGTCGCGCGCGAGAGGCCGCAGCCGCTTCAGCAGGTCCGTGATGGTGGCGTCGCTGAAGCCGGTGCCGACGTTGCCGGCATAACAGAGCCGAGCCCCGCTGCCCTTGACGGGCCGGGCCGGCTTGCCTCGGGCGTCGTGCAGCCGCCCGACCATCAGGGCCCCGAGCCCGGCACGCGTGCCCTTCGGGTCGGTCCACCCGCCGATGACGAGCGTGGCCGTCTTGTGCAGCTTGATCTTCCGCCAGGTGCGCGACCGGATGCCGGAGAGGTACGGCGCGTCGGCATCCTTGACGATCAGCCCCTCCCACTCCTCGCGTCGCGCGCGTTCGAGCACGTGCCGGCCGGCGCCTGCCGTGTACGTCCCCTCACGGAGGCGCTCGTTCGTACGCACGTGCAGCAGGTGCTCCAGCCGTGCGCGGCGGTCGGTGAGCGGCAGCGGACGGAGATCCTCCTGCCCCTCACGCAGCAGGTCGAACACCACGAGCGCGGTCGGCACGGTCGCGGTGCGTGCCTCGATGTCGCGGCTGCCCTTGAGGTGCATGCGCGATTGCAGCGCGGTGAACGAGGCCGGGCGCCCCCGCGCATCGAGCGCCACGATCTCGCCGTCGAGAACCACCGGGACGCCGACCTGCGAGGCGAGGTCCCGCAGGGCGCGGACGATGTCGGGGAACTGCGCGGCCTTGTCGTTGCCGTTGCGGGAGAGCAGCCGGATGCGGGGCAGGGGATGGCCGGGCTCGATGATGGCGATGGCCCGGATGCCATCGAACTTCTGTTCGTACAGGAGCGATGAACTCTCGAGGTTCACCGAGTCCAACTCGCAGGGCGTGGCCAACATCGGTGCCGGGGGCGACGTCTCACGCCAGGGCTGGACCCTACGAGCCATGAGGCGTAATCATCCGGGGCCGCGGAACCGATAGCAAGGATCCGGGTGCCGGGTACCGGGTACCGGGTACCGGGGGCCGGGTAGCGGGGAGCGGGGAGCGGGGAGCGGGGAGCGGGCCCACTGGCCAACCAGGGCCTGCTGTTTGCAACAGGGACGAATCATGGCAGCACGTGCGACGTGGAAGGGACATCTCAAGCTGAGCCTCGTGACGATACCGATCCGGGTGTTCCCGGCCACCGACGCACGCGCGACCATCAGCTTCAACCAGCTCCACGAGGTCTGCCAGACCCGCATCCAGCAGAAGAAATGGTGCCCTCACTGCGAGCGGGAGGTGGCCAACAACGAGATCGTGAAGGGTTACGAGTTCTCGAAGGGGCGGTACGTGACCGTCTCCGAGGAGGACCTCTCAAAGGTGCGGCCGGAATCCACGCGCCTCATCAACCTGACGCAATTCACGACCGTTGACCAGATCGATCCGATCTATTTCGAGCGCCCCTACTACCTCGCGCCCGACGGCAACGTCGCCGCCGAGGCGTTCGCGGTGATCCGCGAAGGCATGCAGGGCAAGGCCGGCATCGGCAAGCTCGCCCTGTACGGCCGCGAGTACATCGTGGCGGTGCAGCCCCGGGAGAAGGGGCTGGTGATGTACACGCTCCGCTCGGCCGACGAGGTCCGGAGCATGTCGGCCATCGAGGAGCTCGAGGCGGTACCGGCAAAGCTCAAGCCCGAGGAGGTGAAGCTGGCGCAGCAGGTCATCGGCACGTTCGAGGGTGACCTCGACGTCAAGGACTTCCACGACAACTACCAGGAAGCGCTGCGGAAGCTCATCGACGCCAAGGTCGCGGGCGAGGAGATCGTCGAGACGGAGGAAGAGGCGCCGGCCAAGGTCGTGGACCTCATGGAAGCCCTGCGACGCAGCCTCGAAACGGTGAGCGCCGGCAAGAAGACCCCGGCCCGGGCGACGCTGAGCTCCGGCAAGTCCGCCACGGCCGCCAAGAAGACGCGCAAGCGCGCCAGCGCGTAACCGGTAAGCCCGCCTGTACAATCGGTGGCCGCGCCGGCTCGTGGCGCCCCTGAAAGGACTCCCGTGATCGAGTCGTTGACCGCCCTGTGGCCCGGCCTGCTCGCCCTCGCCGACCCGGCCACGACCACTGCCACTGCGCCCGCGGCTCCGCTGTGGAGCGTCACCAGCCTCATCTCGCTGGCCACGCTCGCGTCACTCGAGATCGTGCTCGGGATCGACAACGTCATCTTCATCGCGATCCTCTCGGGGCGCCTGCCGCAGGAACAGCAGGCGAAGGCGCGGCGCCTCGGCATCGGCATGGCCGTCATCTCCCGTCTGGCGCTGCTGCTCGCCATCTCGTGGGTGATGGGCCTGACGCGGCCGCTCTTCGAACTGGTCGGCCAACCCATCTCCGGCAAGCAGTTGATCCTGCTGCTCGGCGGCCTGTTCCTCATCGGCAAGGCCACGTTCGAAATCCACGACAAGCTCGAAGGCGGCGAACATCACGCCGGCGCGGCGCGCACGGGCGCCACGCTCGCGAGCGTGGTCGCGCAGATCATGCTCATCGACATCGTCTTCTCCCTCGACTCGGTGATCACCGCAGTGGGGATGACGCCACACGTGCCGATCATGATGGTGGCCGTGATCCTTGCCGCGATCGTGATGCTCGTGTTCGCCGGGCCGATCAGCAACTTCGTGGCGCGGCATCCGACCATGAAGATGCTCGCCCTGGCCTTCCTGATCCTGATTGGCGTGATGCTGATCGCGGAAGCCTTCGATCAGCACATCGACAAGGGCTACATCTACTTCGCGATGGCGTTCTCGCTGCTCGTGGAACTGCTGAACATGCGGCTGCGCAAGACGGCCGCACCGGTGGAACTGCGCCACTCGCACCTGCCCCGGGAGTCGTGAGTCACCGCGGCGCGTCTCGCAAGCCCCGACGCCTGCGTAACACGGCGTATTGCGCTGCCGCGCGGGCAGGCCGAGGCCGCCTGCGTCATGTCGCGCGTCGGGAAGGCCCGACGCCTACGTGGGTCGGAGTAGTTCGACGTCGTGGTTCGTGGACGCCGGGCCTCCGCCTTCGCGAAGGCTCCGGCGGACAGGTTGCCCGGCGGGCCGCACGAGCGGCGCCCTACCGTTGAGCGACCTCCTCGGTGGTCGACACGTTGAACTTCCGGTAGTCGGAGAAGCGCGTCGTCGATTCGAGGTCGAACTTCCGGAACACGAGCGTCTTGCCGACGATGCGGTACTGCGCCTCGGCGGGAAGCCAGATCTCGCCGTTGACGTGCGCGCGCCGGAACATGACGGTGCTGCCCTTGTGCATGCGCGCGAGCAGCCCGAGGCCGAAGGTGATGTCCTCGATGGCCTCGACCTCCACGCGCACGACCTGCCGGTCGGTCTCGTCCACCCAGGCACGGCCGCGGACTTTGCGCAGGAATTTCCCGGCGTCGCTCCTGGTCCGCGCACCCTTTCGTGGCGTCAGGCTCGTGACGATGGTGGGCCGGCCGTCGAGCACCTCGCGGCCGAGCACCGCGATCTCGTAGACGGCGAACACGTCGTCGATCACGTCCTGCTGCTCGCGGCGTTCCTTCGCGAGCTTGCCCAGACGCTTGCGGCGCTGGTCAGGCGTCTCGACACGGATCTGCTCGAGCTTGTCGAGCACGGCCTTGCGGTGCGCCTCATCACGCCGCGCAAGCTCTTCAGCCGGCAGCGGTACGCCGTCGACGCTGATCAGGCGCTTGTACGTCTCGCCCGGGACCTCCGACGGGTACACTTCGAACTCCCGCCACGGCCCGAGCTTCACCTTGCCGAGCTTGCTGACCTTCACGTCGCGACGGCGCTCCTTGAACGTGTATTGCCGGAGCA
>JAEYZV010000189.1 GCA_023427865.1 Acidobacteriota bacterium | reverse complement strand
GTTCGACGTGCCCGAAGGACAGCGCCTCGTGCTCGCCATCCAGCAGCAGGGCCTGGACATCCTGCACGCGTGCGGCGGCAACGCACGCTGCACCACCTGCCGCGTCGAGTTCATCGAGGGCGAGCCGTCGGCGATGACGCGGGCCGAGCGCGACAAGCTCGCCGAGCGCGGGCTGACCGGCGTCCGTCTCTCGTGCCAGATCGTCTGCGACCACGACATGACGGTGCGCGCCATCAGCCGACTGGAAGGATCGGGTCGAGCCGACGCCGGCGCGACACCCGACCCGTCCATTCAGCCGCCACCCGAGTGGACCTGACCTCGCTCCGTGCCCCCAGGCCAGGGCACGCGGCATGGGCGCGCTCCATGGGCGCGCCGCCCTCATTGCCGGGTGCCGGTGGGCTGACGGTACTGTCGGTCCGCCAACGCTTTTCGTGGCGCCGCACTCCCGGCGATCCCCTCATTCGTCAGGATTCCCGAACGATTTCGACGGCTGGCACGGGGCACGAACGCTGCACGACCCTCGGCGGATGACCAGCCGCTCCATCCGCCAGAAGCTGATTCTCGTCAGCATGGGCACGACGGCGGCTGCGCTGCTGCTGGCCAGCGCCCTCCTGCTCGTCTACGACTACGCGACGTTCCGCGATTCCGATCTCGCGGCCCTCGACACGCTCGCGACGACGGTGGGCGGCGGCGCGGCGGCAGCCGTGAGCTTCGACGACGTCGCGGTCGCGCGGGAAGCGCTCGACACGCTGGCCGGTCACGCCAACGTGCGCTCGGCACGCATCCACACGCTCGACGGCAGCGTGTTCGCCTCCTACGTGAAGCACGGCGCCGTCTCGACGCCGGACCCGTCGGTCCTCCCGGTGCCAGGGCGCACCGTCGAGTGGTCGCGCCTCGTGATTTCCCAGCCGATCACCCTCGTCGGCGAACGGATCGGCACGATCGTCCTCGAGGCGTCTCGCGACGCGCAGCACGCGCGCATGAAGCGCTTCGGCGTGATCGCCGCCGCCATCATCCTCGTCTCGTGGGTGGCGGCCTTCCTCGTCACCTCGCGCCTGCACGCGTTGGTGGCCGGCCCGGTGCTCCGGCTGGCGGAAGCCGCCGCGCGCGTGTCACGCGATCGCGACTACAGCATCCGGGTGCCGCCGCCCACCACCCACGACGAGGTGGGCGTCCTCGTTGCCAGCTTCAACGACATGCTGGAACAGATCCAGCGGCAGGACGAGGACCTGCGCCGGCACTACGTGACCCTCGAAGCGCAGGTGGCCGCACGCACCGCCGAACTGACCGCCACCAACCTGGATCTGGCACGGTCGCGCGACCGTGCCGAACAGGCCAACCGCGCCAAGAGCGAGTTCCTGGCCAACATGAGCCACGAGATCCGTACCCCGATGAACGGCGTCATCGGGATGATCGACCTGACGCTGGACTCCCCGCTGCCCAGGGCACAGCGTGAGCAGCTCGATGTCGCGCGAGCGTCGGCCGAGGCGCTGCTCACCATCGTCAACGACGTCCTCGATCTCTCGAAGATCGCGGCCGGCCGCCTCGAGCTGGACGAGACGGCCTTCCCGCTGGCCGAGACCATCGAGGATGCCGTTCGCGCCGCCAGCGTCGGGGCACAGGCTAAGGGACTCGCGATCGACTGCCGTGTGGACGACGCCGGCGTCACGCACATCGTCGGCGACTGCGGTCGACTGCGTCAGGTGCTGATAAACCTCGTCGGCAACGCGGTGAAGTTCACCCACGCGGGGCGGGTCGAGGTGCGGGTCCGGCTCGAGCGGCGCCAGGACGGCCAGGGCGTGCTGCATGGTTCGGTCCGCGACACCGGCATCGGCATCGCACGCGACAAGCAGTCGCTGATCTTCGAAGCGTTCTCGCAGGCCGACGGCTCCACCACGCGTCGCTACGGCGGCACGGGTCTCGGGCTGACGATCAGTGCGCGCCTGCTCGCACTCATGAACGGCCGACTTCGCGTCGAGAGCGCCGAGGGCGAAGGCAGCACGTTCCACTTCACTGCCCGCGTCGGCATTCCTGCCGTGCTCACCGCGGCGGCGACGGCGCGGAGCGCCGCTCCGCTGGTGGCCGATCGGCACCCCCTGCGCGTGCTCCTGGTCGAGGACAACCCCGTGAACCAGAAGGTCGCGCGGGGCTTTCTCCTCAAGATTGGCCATCACGTGCAGGTCGCAGCGAACGGCCGCGAGGCGCTCGAGGCGCTCGACGCCGGCCATTTCGACCTCCTGTTCATGGACATGCAGATGCCCGTCATGGGCGGGCTCGACGCGATTGCCGCCATCCGCGGCCGGGAGCATGCAGGCGGCGGTCACGTGCCCATCATCGCGCTCACCGCACACGCCATCGAAGGCGACCGCGAGCAGTTCCTCGCCGCAGGGGCCGACGGCTACGTGTCCAAGCCGATCGCGCTGGCACGCCTGCGGCTCGAAATCGAACGTGTCATGTGCAGCGTCGGGCACTGGCAGCCAGCGCCCGCACGAACGGCATGATCGGCGCGCACGCATCGGAACGCCGTCGGCGCATGGGCCGGGCCATCGTGGTCGGCCTGCTGCTCGTGCTGCTGCGGCCCGCGACACCCGGGGCACAGGAAGTCACCGCCCCGGCCCTCAAGGCGGCGTTCCTGTTCAAGTTCGTGATGTTCACGACGTGGCCGGCCGACGTGCTGCCCGACGATTCGCCCCTGCTGATGTGCGTGGTGAACGCGCCAGCCATCGGCAGCGCGCTCGCCGACACGGTGAAGGACCGGGTCGTGGCCGGGCGTGCGATCCGCGTCGCCCAGCCGGCCGACGCCAACGCCATGCGCGGCTGTCACGTGCTTTACGTCGGCGGCCCGCGGTCGGTGGCGCTGTCGGCGATCGCCGCCGTCCGGCACATGCCGGTGCTGACGGTGAGCGACGTGCAGGCATTCACGAAGGAGGGCGGCATCGCGCAGCTGTACGTGCAGCAGGGACAGCTCCGCTTCGCCTTCGCGCTGGACGCCGTCCGGGCGGCGCGCCTCCAGATCAGCTCGAAGCTGCTCGCGCTCTCGAGGGAACCATGACGCCACGGCACTCCGACATCGCGGTGGCTCCACGCCCGTCGCCCTTGCGTCGACCTCCGGGATTGTCACGCATGCTCTACACGTCCGGCGCGCGCCTCGCGCTCTCGCTGTTGCTCGCCGTCGCCGTGCCCGCGTCGGCACTCGCGCAGGCCCCGCTGCCCGACCTGAGCCTCGAGGAACTGATGACGCTCGATGCCGGCCAGGTCTACGGCGCGTCCGAACGCCTCCAGCCGGTCACCGAGGCCCCGGCGTCCGTGTCCTTCATCACGGCCGACGAGATCGCGCGCTTCGGCTATCGCACGCTTGCCGACATCCTGCGCAGCGTGCGCGGCATGTACGTCAGCGACGACCGGAACTTCAGCCTGGTCGGCGTCCGCGGCTTCGGCAAACCGGGCGATTACAACAGCCGGATCCTGCTGCTCGTGAACGGACACCGGGTCAACGACAACGTGTTCGGGCAGGCCGAGGTCGGCGCCGAGTTCGGCATGGATCCGGCGACCTTCGAGCGCGTCGAGATCATCCGCGGCCCCGCTTCCTCGATCTACGGCGACAGCGCCTTCTTCGCCGTCGTCAACGTGATCACCAAGAGCGGCGCGTCGCTCGACGGCGGCACGGTCTCGCTCGAGGCCGGCACCCTCGGCACGCAGCTGGCCCGCGGCAGCGTCGGGCACGTGTTCGCCAACGGCGCGGACCTGGCCGTCTCGGCAACCTTCGAGCAGAGCGACGGCGTGCAGCGGCTCTACTTTCCCGCGTTCGATCACCCGTCGACCAACTTCGGGGTCGCCGAGGGTCTCGACGATGAGCGGGTGAGCCAGGCGTACGGTCGCTTCGCCTACAAGGACCTGACCGTCACGGCCGCGTATGGCACGCGCCGCCGCACGGTGCCGACCGCTTCCTTCAACACCGTCTTCAACGAGCAGGAGTATCCCGAGCGCACCACCGATCGACACACGCTGTTTGATGCCGAGTACGTCCGCATGGCCGGCGACTCGCGCCTGGCCTTCCGCGCCTCGTTCGACCGCTTCACGTACGACGGGACCTACGCGATGCGGGCCGCCGACGGGTCGGTGGGGAAAGACGTGGTGTTCAACGACGTCAACGGCGTCCGCTGGAGTGCAGGCACCAGACTCACCCGGCCGCTCGGTGCGCGTCAGACGCTGACGGCGGGCGTCGAGTACATCGACAACCTGCATCAGGATCAGGGCGTCAACTACCTCGGCGCGTCCGAGCCTTACCTCGACCTGCGGCGGCGGTCCCGTCAAACCGCGGTTTACGCGCAGGACGAAGTGCGCATCGCACCGTGGCTGATCGCCAATCTCGGGCTGAGGTATGACGGCTACGAGCAGTTCACGCGGGTCACGCCGCGGGCGGGGCTGATCGCGATCCCGTCGCCCGTCCAATCCTTCAAGTATCTGTTCGGCAATGCCTTCCGGGCACCGAACGCGTACGAACTGAACACAACGTACTTCGGTCAGCGCGTACTCGAACTCGAGCCGGAGGAGATCGACACCCACGAGATCGTGTGGGAGCGTTACACGAACGACTGGTTGCGCACCTCGGTGTCCGCGTACTGGTACAAAGCCGACCGGCTCATCACCCTCGCACTGGATGAGACGACAGAACTGGGCATCACGTACGTGAACCAGGGTGAGGTACGGGCGAGGGGCGTCGAGGTGGAGGCCCAGATGCGATTGGGCCGTGGGTGGCAGGCATCCACGAGCTACGCGCTCCAGCGTGCCATCGATCGGGACACGGCGATGGCGCTGCCGAATTCACCGCGACAGATGGCCAAGGGACGCGTCAGCATTCCGCTGCGGTCGCCCAACTCCTATCTCGCCGTCGAAGGCGTGCTGCTGGGACGTCGCGGCACGCTCGCGGGCGGGACCGTGCCCAGGGCAGGCACGGTGAACCTGACGCTCTCGCAGCCGATCGGCTCGTCCTGGGAGCTGTTCGCGTCGGTCCGTAACGTGTTCGACGCCGCCTACAGTGACCCTGCGGGGTCGCAGCACCTGCAGGACGTCATTCCACAGAACGGGCGCACCGCTCGCGTGGGGGTCCGCTGGAACGTGAACCTCAAGTGAGCGCGGATCAGGTCGCCGAATCCTGGGCGATGCCCACCCCCGACGACTCACCCTTTTTCGTCGGCCTGGAGCTCGACGACCGGCCAGACCTGCTCGAGGCCAGCTTCCGGCTGCGGTACCAGGTGTACTGCCACGAGCGGCGATTCCTCTCACCATCCTTCTACCCGGACGAGCGCGAGACCGACATGTTCGACGCGCACGCCGTGCACCTCGGCGTGGTGGACCGCGCGGGCGAACTGGTCGCGACCACGCGCCTGGTTCGGCGGACGCAGGATGGACTGCCGATGTTCGGCCATTGCAGCGTTCTACTTCGCGACCCCGTCCTCGCCGACCCCGACGCGGCGCTCGTCGAAGTGTCCCGGCTCTGCGTCAGCCGACGCTACAACCGCCGGCAGGGTGATGCCCACTACGCACTCGAGGGCGGAACCGCCGCGCCGGGTGGACGACTTCGCCGCGCGGGCGGTGAAATCGTGATGACGTTGTGCCGTGCGGCGTACCAGACCTCGAAGCGTCGCGGTTTCCAGCACTGGCTCGCGGCGACCGAACGGTCGCTGCAGCGGCTGCTCACGGCCTATCGCCTCCCCTTCCGGCAGGTCGGCCCACCCAGTGACTACTTCGGACTCGTCGCGCCGTACTTGATGCATATCGCCGATTTCGATGCGGAAATCCTCAGCGGTCAGTTGCCCGCTCTGCAGCAGTTCCTCGATGACCTCGACCCGCGATTCCATCCACATCCACACCGTGCCTCCTGATGGTGCACAACGGCATGCGAGCGCGGCCGCTCCGGCAGCGCACGTTGATGATGCGCCCCTGGCGTCGGTCGTCTCTCGCGTGGCCGACACCATGCCGTGGTACCGCGTGCTGCTGGACGAGGCCGGCGTGGACGCCCGCAACGTACGGACCGCCGCGGACTTCGCGCGCCTGCCTCGGCTCACGAAGCAGAACACGTTCGAACGCTTCGGCGTGCGGACGCTGGCGGCCACGACACCGATCACCACCCTGGCCTCGGTGCTCACGAGCTCCGGGCACGGCGGACGCTTCTCGTTCGGGCTCACCACGCGCGACATGGAGGCCGCAGGCGCTGATGCGATTGACGCAGCCCTCGATGAGGCCTTCCGGGTGCGATCGCAACCGACGCTCGCGGTCAACTGCCTGCCGATGGGCGTGACCTTCGGCTCGCGCTGCATGACCGTGGCGACGACGAGCGTGCGGGAGGACATGGCGGCGGCGCTCGTGGAGGCGTTCGGCCCCGACTTCGCTCAGGTCCTGATCGTCGCCGACCCGCTCTTCCTCAAGCGCCTCGTCGACCACGCGCGCGATCGCGGCCTCGACTGGCGTCGTCACCGCGTGCAGGTCGTCGTCGGGGAAGAACTCTTCGGGGAACACTTCCGGGCGCACATGGGGCGGCACCTCGGGCTCGCACCCGACGCGGCGGACGGAACGTGGCTGATGTCGTCGATGGGCGTCGGCGAACTGGGCCTGCACCTCTTCCACGAAACGCGGGCAACGGCAGCGTTGCGCCGATTGACGGCCGCCGACCGTCGATTCGCGCACGACCTGCTCGGCCCGGCCGGCACCCGGCATGGCCTTCCCATGTGCTTCACGTACGAGGCGCGCCGCATCTACGTGGAAGTGGACGAGCCGGATGCGGACGGATTCGGGCGCCTGCTCGTGTCCATGCTCGATCCGGGCCTGCCCATCCCGCTGCTGCGGTACGAAACGGGCGACGTCGTTCGGGCTGTCGAGGGCGAGGCGGTTCGGGCGCTGCTCCAGCGACACGGCGCGCGCCTGCCCGGCGCACTGCCCGAGCGCCTGGTGCTGTTGCGCGGCCGTGCGCGCGAGGCACTGCCCAATGGCTCGCACGTGACGGTCTACAAGGACGCGATCTACGCCGACGCGCGGGTGGCGGAGGTCCTCACCGGCGCCGTCCGCCTCACGTGCGACGCAGCGGGCGCGATGATGCACGTACAGCTGGTGCGCGGTGCGGAAT
>JAEYZV010000138.1 GCA_023427865.1 Acidobacteriota bacterium | reverse complement strand
GGATTGGGGATTCGGAGGCGAGGATTTCGCATGCGACGTCTCTCCTGTTCCGCCGTTCCAGCCTTCGGCGTACCTACCGCTCCGTCAGCCACTCGTCGCGACACCCGGGTGGCGCACTGACGGGATTGCACCGAGCGACCCCGGTCGTGCCTGGCAGTCGCACGACGTAACCCTTTCCTGACGGATAGGGGCTGGGTTCCGGATAGTCGGTGCTGACGTATTGCGCGCCGGAACTCAGCGCGGCGTCGCGGCGGGTGGTGTCGCCCGTGTGCGCCTCGCGACCGGGCTCGTCTGCACGGGTGCGGACGATGGAGCCGGCGCGTACGGCACGTGCGATGCGGTCGGCACCGGCGCCGAGCGCGTCGTTGGCCTTCACGAACGCCGCGGCGGGATGCGTCGCATCCACGCTGACGAACATCACGCGTCCCTGGAGTGCCTCGCGACCTTCGAGGTACAGGTCGCGGTGTGGCCCCGTGTTGTCCATCAGGAACAGCACCTTGCCCCGCGCCTCGCGCAGCGTCGGCCAGCCGTGCGCCGCGATCGCGTCGCGCAGCGTCGCCGCATTTCCGCGGACGTCGTCGGGGGTGAGCAGGTGGGCCTCGTCGAACACAGCGCGAATCGCGACGTCCAGGCCGTCGAGTTGTGCGGCATCGAACGGTGGAGCGTGCGGCACGAGCGCCCGGTGACGCTCGTCGGCGGTCGGGTCCTTGACCTCGATCATCACGGCGATCGGTACGTGTCGCGGGTGCACCTGCGACCAGTCGCGGATCTCAATGAGGCAGGCGCGCAGCGTCGGGCACGTCGTCCGGAAGTCGTACGGCGGGGTGTGCAGCACCTTCAGCCCGGGCTCACGCATGCCGGGGCCGGGGCCGCGTACACGGTCGAGGCCGGGGCCGAGCGCCGAGAGGTCCGGCGACGCGTAGGCGCCACCCTGAGGGTCGGCATACACATCGATCTCGAACTGGCGCATGCCGAGCGCCTCGAGCTGCTGCGCAAGGGGCCGATGCGTGTAGGCCACGCCGCGCGCCCGGTTGCCGAGCGCCGCGAGGATGTCCGGCTCGGGCGCGATGTGGTAGCTGTTGTGCGTGCCCACGACCTGCAGGTGGTTCAGCCGCAGGCAGTCGTCCGCCGTGGCGGCGGTGATCGTCGTGCAGACGGCGACGGGCAGCGGCGATCCGGGCCTCTGGGCCGACGAGAACCCCGCAACCGACGCAAGGGCGAGACAGGCGGCCGTGGCGAGCGATCGGAGTGCCATCGGCCCACTCTAGAACAGGCGCGTGACGGTCGTGCGGCCTCTCGCCGTGCTCGACGCGTGATAATGGCGCCACCCGACATGGCCGGCGCGGACTCGCTGCACGCGCGCGGCCCCAGGACCACACAGGATTCGACAATGACCACCGAACATACTTCCCGTCGAGACTTCCTCCGCGTGACCGGCGCCTCGGTTGCGGCGGCGCCCTTTACCGCAGCCGCGGCGACCGCCGCCCAGCCCGCGACCTCGAAGCCGCCCGCCCGGACCTTCGGCTATGCCGTCGTGGGGCTCGGCGGCCTGTCGTTGAGCGACATCCTGCCCGCGTTCGCACACACGAAGCGATCGCGGCTCACGGGGCTCGTGAGCGGCAGCGTCGACAAGGCGCGCGATCTCGCGGCGCAGTACGGCGTGCCCGACAAGGGCCTGTACTCGTACGAGACCTACGACCGTATCGCCGACAACCCGGACATCGACGCGGTGTACATCGTGCTGCCCAACAACATGCACGCCGAATACGCCGTGCGCGCGCACAAGGCGGGCAAGCACGTGCTCGTCGAGAAGCCGATGGCCAACACGGTCAAGGAGTGCGACGAGATGATCGCCGCGGCGAAGGCAGCCGGCAAGCACCTCGCCGTCGCCTACCGGCTGCGCTTCGAGCCCTACACGCAGGCGATGATCAAGATGGCGCGCGGCAACGAGTTCGGCCGCACCAAGGTGGTCCTCTGCGAAGCCGGGTTCAACATCGGCAACCCGAATCAGTGGCGGCTCACCAAGGCGATGGGCGGCGGCGGCTCGATGATGGACATCGGCATCTATTCGGTCAATGCCGCGCGCTACCTCTCCGGCGAGGAACCGACCGAGGTGTTCGGCTACGAGTACAGCACGCCGGGCGATCCGCGCTTCAAGGAGGTGGAAGAGACGATCACCTTCAACATGCGCTTCCCGAGCGGCACGCTCGCCAACTGCGTGTCGAGCTACGGCACGAACCTGAACCGGTTCCGCGTGCACGCCGAGAAGGGGTCGTTCGAGATGGAGCCCGCCTACAGCCGGCGGGCGCTCGGCCTGCGCGTCTTCCGCGGCAACGTCGTCGAGACGCGCAGCATGCGCGAGCCCGATCACTTCGCGGCGATGATGGACCACGTCGCCGAGTGCGCGGCCACCAACACGCGCCCGATCACCGACGGCGAGGACGGCCGCAACGACATGAAGGTGATCGAGGCGATCTACGAGTCGTGCCGGACGGGACGACCCGTCAAGCTCGCCTGACGGGTCTCACCCGGCGTCGTACACCTCCCGGGGCCACGCTCGGAGAGCGGGCCTGCCGGCGGCGGTCGGTAGGGCCGGCTGTCCCAGCCGGGCCGCGTGACCTGGTCACCGCCGCCTGTGGATCTCGTACACCGCGCCGCGGTTGAGCGACACGACGTAGAGG
>JAEYZV010000063.1 GCA_023427865.1 Acidobacteriota bacterium | reverse complement strand
GGGGCGCGGGTTCGGTCCCCGGGGGGCCGGGCCCCCCCCGCGACGTATCTAGTGGCGGCGGGCGGACTTGTACTCGTCGAGTTCGTCGAGCGAAGCCGGCCAGTCTTCACGCAACAGCCGCGAGAGCGCGCGGTCGGCAAGCAGCTTGCCCCCCGTCTGGCACGTCGGACAGTAGTTCGCCTCGTTCTGCGCGTACACGAGGCGTTGGATCGGCGTGCCGCAGCGCGGGCACGGCTGCCCGTACCGCCCGTGCGCGGCCATCCCGTCGACGAATGCCGTCACCTTCTCCGGGAACCCGTCACCTGTCGCTTCCACCAGGCGCGTCATCCACATCCGGAGGGTCGAGCGCGTGGCGTCGTGGAGCCGCGTGATCTCGGCCTCGTCGAGCTGGTGCGTCTGGCGCATAGGCGAGAGCTGCGCGGCATGCAGGATCTCGTCGGAATACGCGTTGCCGATGCCGCTGAACAGGCGGGGATCGGTCAGCGCGCGCTTCAGCGTATGTCGCTCGCGGGTCAACGTGGATGCGAACTCGTCGCGCGAGGCGGCGAGCACGTCGATGCCGCCGGGGTCCATCGCCGCCAGTGCTGCACGTCCGCGTACCGCATGCAGCGACGCGCGCCGCCTGGAGCCCGCCTCGGTGAGCAGCAGCGTGCCAGTGGGAAAGTCGAACGCTGCGAGGCCGACCTTGCCGGGTACCTTCGCCTGTGGTGGCTTCCAGTGGAGGCGCCCGGCGATCATCAGGTGCAGCACGAGAAAGTGGTCGCCGGCGCACGCGAACACGAGTCGCTTGCCGAGCAGCGTCACATCGTCGACGACGCGGCCACCGAACGTGTCGAGCGGCGGGTCGACCGAGCGCAGCAGGAACGGGTTGGCGAGCCGCACGCGCTCGATCGGCTGACCGACGACCCGGGGGCGCAGCGCGTGGACGTAGGCGGCGAGATCAGGCAGTTCGGGCATGAGTGCCTCGCATGTTCCGCACGGCGCGCGCGGAGCGCGCTCTACCTTCGCACCAGCTGCTCGTAGACGGCCGCCGTCGCTGCCACCATCTGCGCGACGCTGAACTGGCGGTGCACGCGTTCGTACCCGGCGGCGCCGTACTGCCGGGCGCGCGTCTCGTCCTTCAGCAGCGTGAGGATCGCATCGGCAAGCGAGTCGCTGTCGCGTGGCGGCACCAGCAGCCCCGTCTCCTCGTGCACGACCACCTCGGGGATGCCGCCCGTGTGCGTGGCGACGATCGGCCGCGCACTTGCCATCGCGTCGAGCAGCGACGTGCCGAGCCCCTCCATCACCGAGCTCATCACGAAGAGGTCCGCGGTCTTCATGAGCGAGAGCACGTCCACACGGAAGCCGGGGAGGAGGACATGGTGCTCGAGCCCACGATGCCGGACCTGTTCGACGAGACTGCCGCGCAGTTCACCCTCGCCGAGGATCACGAGCCGCGCCGCGGGCAGCACGCGCACCACGTCGGCGAACGCGTCCACGAGGTATCGCTGTCCCTTGTGCGGCACGAGGGCGGCGACGTTCAGCACGACCGGAGATCCGGTCGGCAGCCCGAATGCCTCGTGCAGCGAGGCGGGCGGCACCTCCGCGAGCGCCTCGAGGTCCACGCCCTCGTGCACGGTGACGACGCGTTCCGGCGCGATGCCGTCGCCCTCGAGGATTCGCGCAATCGCGCCCGAGGCGCAGATGAAGCGGTCCACCTGCCGGTACTTCGCGCGCGACAGCGCGTTGCCTGCGAGCTTGAAATCGACGCGACGCGAGGCGACGAGGCGCGGCGGCGGCCACGGCATCTTGAAGCCGAGGGCCAGCGCGGCGAGCGCCACGCCATGCGGGTCGTGCGCGTGCAGCACGTCGGGGCCGAACGCGCGGATGATGCGCGCGAGCTTCCACGCGGCATGGAAGTCGATCTCGAAGCGTGGCGCCAGCGGCACGAGGTCCGGCGTCTTCGGTGCACGACGGCGCAGTTCCCCGTCCGGGTGCGCCACGAGCATGGTCGGATGACCGAGCGTGCGCAGGCCCTTGACGGTGAGCAAGGCCTGGTTCTGTCCGCCGCGCCATGTGCGCGCCGTATCGATGTGAATCGTCCGGATCGGCATCGGCTCAGGCCTTCGCGCGGCGCCGCTCCCACAGCTTCACGTACTTGAGCAGCACGTACACGGCCCCGAGCATCGACACGATGAGGCCCGGCACGCCGTCCCGGAACCCGCCCCGCGCCACGTAGTTGCGGACGAACGCAGCCGGGGGGTGCACGACGAGGTGCCACGCGCGCGCGTCGCGGCCGTCTGCGTTCATCTGTGCCGCCGCGAGTGTCGTGTAGTGGTTCATGCGCGCCAGGTGCTCGGCGACGTCGGCATAGGGTCGGTGCTCGATCTCTCCCGTGAGATCGGCCGTCGCGCCATCCACGAGCAGCCCCTCGTGCACGGGGCGATCGTCCCAGCGCGCCCGCCTGCGGTCGTAGAGCCGAACGGCGCGATCGGGATACCAGTCGGTCGAGCGGATCCATCGACCCAGGTACCACGTCACGCGCGGCATCCGGAACGCCGCGGGCCCGGGATTCCGGGGCAGTCGCGCGATCTCGTCACGCAGCGCGGGGGTGATTGCCTCATCGGCGTCCAGCGACAGCACCCAGTCGTGTGTGGCGAGTGCCGCCGCGTGGTTCTTCTGGGCGCCGTAACCGGGCCACTCGCGCGTCTCGACGTGCGTGGCCAGCGGGCGGGCACGGGCGACGGTGTCGTCGGTGCTGCCCGAGTCCACGACGATGCGTTCGTCGGCCCAGGAGACCGACCGCAGTGCGCGCTCGACGTGTCCGGCGGCATTCTTCGTGATCACGATCACCGAGACCGGCGGCACGCCGACAGCATAGCCTGAACGCCGGACCGCCGATCGCCGACGTCGGGCCGCGCCGACACCGTGAGCTCGGGTGCGCGGCGAATCCGCTGCGATGCAGCAAGGGCCGGCGCGACGTCGGTCGCGGCCGGCCCTCGATGGCGCGCTCGGGGAAGCCCCCGCCAATCCAGATGGCGGTCAGCGGAACTGCTGCCCGCCTCCGACGCCTCCGCCCGTGCCCTGCTGGCCGGTGCCGACCTGCTGGCCACCGCTGCCGAGCGTGGACGTGTTGCCACCCGCGCCACCGCTGCCGGAACCGACCACCGCGATGCCCGACGCACCGGAGATCGACGCCTCCTGCGCGGCCTCGAAGTCGACGCGCGACTTCTCGAAGTCGAGGATGGCGCTCTGCTCGTTGTTGCGCGCGGCGGCGAGATCGCGCTGCGCCTGCAGCACGTTGAAGGTGGTCGAGAGGCCCACGCCGAACTTCTTCTGCTCGGCCTCGAGGCGACGCTCGGCCAGCGTGCGTGCCGCGCGCGTCGTCGCCACGCGGCGCAGGTTCGTGTTCACCTGCCGCGCGAGATCGCGCACCTGCTGCACGACCTGGCGCTCGAGGTCACGCAGCTGGAGCTGCGACTGGTCGTTCTGCAGGCGCGCGCGTTCGAGGTTCACGCGGTTCGGGTTGCGGCCGAGCGGGTAGTTCACCTGCACGCTCGCGGACCACGTGGGGAAGTCGAACCCGAAGATGTCGCGCACGACGTCCGAATACGGACGCGTGGTGCGGCTGACGACGCCACCGGGGTTGAGCGGATCGGTCGTGTCGCGGTTGATGACGGTGCCGCCGAGGCCGGCCAGGCCGTAGTCCACGTTCAAGCCGACCGCGGGCAGCACCTGGTTCTGGAAGAAGCGGATGCGCGTCTCGATGTTCTCGAGCTGCTTGCGTGCCTGCTGGAGGTCGAGGCGGTTGGTCATCGCGGCGGCCACCGCGGCTTCGACGTCGACCGGCTGGGCCGCAAGTGCCGGCGTGTCGGCCGGCTCGAACGTCGTCGTCCAGAAGTCGGGCGTGCCCGGGTCGAGCATGAGTGCCCGCAGGCGGTCCTGCGCCTGCGCCACCGTCTGCTCGGCGATGATCACGTTCTCCTCGTTGGAGGCCTCTTCCGCCTCGGCCTGCACGATGTCGATGGGCGCCATCGTGCCGACCTCGACGCGCTTGCGGTTGTCGGCGAGCGTCTGCCGGGCGAGCTCGAGGGTCTGCTGCTGGACCGCGAGGTTCGAGAGCGCGACGGCCAGATCCCAGTACGCGTTCTTGACGTTGCGCACGGTGGTGACCACCGTGTTGCGCAGGTCGAGTTCGGAGATCTGCAGGTTGTTGCGGCTCACCTGGATGTTCAGGCGCGTGCTGTCGACGCTGCGGTTGCGCAGCAGCGGCTGCGTGAACGAGAACGTCAGGTTGCCGCGCGTGTTCGGGTTCAGTGTGGCGAACTGGTTGTTGCTCTCCGTGCGCGACGCCTCGTATCCGATCGAGTAGTTGCCGCCGGTCGGCAGCACCTGATCGACGCCGAAGCTGCCGATCCACTGGTTCTGCTGGAAGTTGGCCGCCCCCGACTGCAGGATCGTCGCCACCGGCTGTTCGGTGTCCTGATAGAAGAGGCTGCCGCTCAGGGCGGGCAGCCAGGTGCCGTAGGCCTGCGCGATGTCGAGCTCCGAGATCGTCGGGTCCATGCGCTGCACGCGCAGCGCGACGTTCTGCTCGAGCGCCGAGGCCACCGCTTCGTCAATCGTGATCCGGCGCACCGGGCCGGCGGGTGGCGGCGTCGCCGGCTTCGGCTGCGACTCTGGCGGCGGCGGAGGCACCGGCTGTGCCGGCGGAGGCTCCTGCGCGGAGACGCCCGCCCCCGCCCCGGCGAGGGACAGCGCGAGCACGCAGCAGCGAAGCAACGGGGAGGCCGATCGGATCACGGACGTCAACTCCATCTGACGGCCGACGTGAACGGCGACCGCCGCGAACTTCTGGTTGTACACGGCCGACGTGAACGTCGACCGCCACGCACTGCGGGTGGTGCCGACCACCACGACCTGTCGGTTCGCAGCCGCCGGCCTTCAGGTCGACGGGCACGACACGGGCCTACCGGGACGGAGTGGTGATGTCCGGGGATTGCGGCCGAACCAATAGACGAAACCACCGGGAACACGGTTCGGCGCGGAGTATAAACCCCCGGCCCGCGTCGGACTGACCGGTTCCGAACACCCGTTGCCGGTCGATTGCCCAATCACCGCCGCGAAATGCACAATACGTGGCGCCGGCGCTCCTTTCCCGCGTTTTCCGCCGGCTCCCCGCGTGACCCGCTCCCGATGATGCGTCGCCGCTTCGCTCTCTGTGTCACAGGCCTGCTCGCCGCCACCGTGCTCGCCACGGTCCAGGCCCAGAGCCCGCACACCTCGTCTGCCGCGATCGACACGCCCACCCGGCGCTTCGAGCTCACGGTCGACAGCATCATGCGCGGCCCGGCCATCGTCGGCTACCCGCCGTCGGGCCTTCGCTGGACGGGCGATGGCGCGCGGCTCTACTTCGAGTGGCAGGCACGTGACGAGGACGAATCCGCCACGTGGGTCGTCGATGCGGACGGATCGGCGCTGCGTCGCCTGTCCGAGGAGGAGCGGAGGCAGGCACCGCCGCCGTCGGGTCAGTGGGACCGGACGCGTCGCCGCGTGCTCAGCGCCGCCCGCGGCGACATCGCGGTCATCGACACCGTTG
>JAEYZV010000021.1 GCA_023427865.1 Acidobacteriota bacterium | reverse complement strand
AGCCTGCATCGACGTGTCAGACGACTGCCTTCGGCGACGTCGTCTCGGCAATAAAGAGCTCGCGGCAGACTTCGATTTCAAATTTCGAATTTCGGATCTCGCTCGCAGCGTGTACCCCGGCGGGGTCCTCGGGGCGTGAGGGACTCGGGACGCCCGGGTGGAGAGAGAGACGTCACACGTATGGGTAGCGTCAACAAGGCAATCCTGGTCGGCAACCTGGGACGCGACGCAGAGCTGAAGTTCACCGGCAGCGGGTTCGCGATCGCGCGATTCAGCATTGCGACGACGGACCGTCGCAAGGACAGCAAGACCGGCGACTGGGTCGAGAAAACCGAGTGGCACCGGATCGTCCTGCTCGGCAAGCAGGCCGAGTCGCTGCAGGATTACCTGAAGAAGGGCAAGCAGATCTACGTCGAGGGTCGCATCGAGACGCGGTCGTGGGACGACAAGGACGGCCAGAAGCGGTACACGACCGAGATCGTGGCCGACCGCATCCAGCTGCTCGGCAGCGGCGGCGGACGCGGTGGTGCCAGCCGCGGCGAGGACGACTATGACTACGGCGGTCCTCGCGATGGAGGCTCTACTCAGACTGGCAGCGGCGGAGGCGGCGGCTTCGATCCGATGAGCGGCGGCGACGGCGACGACGACATTCCGTTCTGAGTCGGACGCCGGGCGAGCGCCCGCAGCCAGCTTGAAATGCGGGAACGCGGGCACGTCGAAGGCAGCCATGCCGCAATCGAGGTGCCCGCACCGGCGATCAGCGAACTTTCCCCTGCAGTTCCCGCAGCACCTCTCGCGTCTCGGCAATCCGCTGCGTCATGGCGGCGCGATATCGCCCCATCTGCTCGTTGACCGCCGTCCCTGGCGCGGCCAGCGCCCCCTCGATCTCCCTCAGGTACGACTCCGACAGCTCGACATGCCGCTGCATGGTCGCGGGGTTTTCGAACCCCGTGCCGTTCACCTGCACGTAGACGGGTGTCGTGTGCGCCGCCTGCGTCGGCCCACCGCGCACGCGGGCGGCAATCCACACGCCATGCGTGCCGAGCCGCAGTTGGTGTGTGACCTGCAGCCGTTCTGCAGATTGCCCTGCGTCCGTTGCGCGCACCCGCCGGATGGCCTCGCCGTGCGCGACGATCTCGAGCTCGCTGAGGGGCACGTCGGCCTTGTGCCCGTCTGCCTGCACCGTCACGCGCAGCTCGTCGCCCGGACGCCGCTCGATCGTCGTCCCCGGCAGTGCGTCGTCCACCGTGAGCGAGAGCATCGGTCCCGTCGTCACGAACGTGCGGCCGGCCTTCACTCCTGCCATCCAGGTGTCGAAGGTCAGCGGACCCTCGACGTACGTGTAGAAGCGCGCATCGCCGAGCCGCGGCCCCTCGTCCTCAGCGGCTCCGAACGCCTTCGTGCGGCCGCACCAGGGGAAGTCCGACCCGGCGAGCGCGGTGAGTGGGAATCCGAGATCGAGGTAGTGGTAGTAGTGCGTGGTGATCAGGGGACCACCAGCCGCGCAGAACTGCATCAACTCCAGGAAGTCGATCTTGCGCTGCAGGACGTCCAGCGTCAGGCCGCGGTAGCCGTGGAACGTGATCGCCTGGTGCGCGTAGCCCGTGATGCCGCCGAGGGCCCGGACACGGTCGAACGTCTGATCGTAGCGGTAATAGGCGTCCCTCCGGCCCGCAGGAACGGCTTGCGAGAAGCCGAGCGAGATCGTGTGGCCGATCTCCGGCGTGCGCGGGTCCTCCTGCCCTGACGACAGGATGCGCCCCGCTTCCTCGTAGCGACCGGTCGGACCGAACCCGTACTGGGAGAAGTACGTCGTGTGGAAGTCTCCCATCTGCAGCAGGTGCCCCACGTGCAGGTCCTCGGCCGCAATCCATCTCAGGATGATCGGGTTCTCGCGCGGCGAGCGGCGCAGGTGGATGTGATCGTCGGACGAGTACCAGCCGCGCTGCGGCATGTCGATCCAGCGCCGCAGGGCGTAGGTCGCCCGGTGCGTGCTGCCTGCCGACACCGCGACGCGCTGCCGCTGGCGCTCGTACTCGTAGCCTTTCGTCACCTCCACCTGGTACTCGCCGGCCGGCAGCGTGACCTCGAACGCGCCGTCCACATAAAAGGCGCCGTCGGGTTGCGTCGCGTAGCCCTCGGCACGGTCGTCGGTGCCGTACATCACGGCGAGCGCTTCGGCAGGCACACCGAGCGCCTCGCCCGGGATGGCCAACGCGCCTCTGGTCGGCTTGCTCACCGGTTGGCCCGCCGCATTCGTGATGCGCACGCGCGCAGGCGTGGGCCCCGAGGACGCCGCATCGACGAGCGACACCTGCAGCGTACCGTCGGCGGCAGCCGACGCGGTGAGCAGGTACAGGACGGCGATGGCCAACGCGGCACCCGCGGGCAGCACGACGCGGGAAAGCCCATGTGGCGCGAGCGATTGGGCCGCATGCGCCTGAGACTGACCGGGCCTGCTCTCCGAGCCTGGCGGAGGTTGGTAGGGCCCGCTCTCCGAGCGTGGCCATCTGCGGTCTGTCATGAGAGGCGCTCCACTATCCAGAACACGGCGAGCGCGAACACACCCGCCGAAGTGACCTGCACGGCACGCCGATGCCACGACGTGCGCGCGACGAAGGCCAGCACCGGCATGGCGACGGCGACGACCGCCAGTTGCCCCACCTCCACACCGAGGTTGAACGCCAGCACCGACACCAGCCACTGCGACGTCGGCAGGTGCAGCAGGTCGAGCATGCCCGCGAAGCCGAAACCGTGCACGAGGCCGAACAGGAACGCCGCCGGCCAGCGCTGGCGTGTGCCGCCCAGGAGGTTCTCGAGCGCGACGTACGCGATGCTGACAGCGATGGCGGCCTCGACGAAGCGCTCCGGTAGCGTGATGAACCGCATGGCTGCCAGCCCGAGCGTCAGGCTGTGCGCCGCGGTGAACGACGTGACGATGAGGGCCCGTGATCGCCACGTGCCGCCAGGCAGCAGCAGACACGCGAGGAACACCAGGTGGTCGTAGCCCGTGAGGATGTGCTCGACACCGAGCAGCAGCATGGCCCCGAACGTGCCGCGACGTGCCGACCGGGCCCGGGTCGGTCCACTGGACTCGTGGCTCGGCGCGCCGGCGTGCAGCACGAACGGTGTGCTCTCCCCTGCGCGTTCGAGGCGGGCGATGACGCGGTGCTCGTCGTCGGTGATGTCGTGGAAGGTGGACTGCAGGGTCAGCGTGCTGCTCCGGCCGGTCGTGTCGTGGACCGCCACGACTTCGATCTCCCCTGACGCGATCAGGCGGGTGCGCCTGATTGTCGGCGGCAGTTCGACGTCGCCCGCGCGCACGGTGAAATGCGGCAGCAGTCGCTGCGCCACATCGCCGAGCGCAGATGCGTCGGGCTCCTCTGGCCCGGCGCCGGTCCTGGCGACCCACCCGACGTCCTCGGCCGCGACGATGATCCGGCTCTCGATGTTCGCACCCTCGACCAACACGTGCCAGAACGCGACCGAGCCAGGATGCGCGGCGAGGGGCGCAGCCCAGAGGAGCAGCAAGGCGCCGAGTAACAGTCTGCGGAGGACCACGGCTTGCGGAGGGATGCTAGCCCAGATCGCCCGAATCCTCACGTCTGCGCCGGACATGAAGCAGAATGGCAGTCATCTTCTGAAGGAGCTTCGTGATGCATAGTCGAGTCCTCGTCGCTGGCCTGTGCATGTTGGCGGCCGTTGCAGCAGTCACCGCGTCCGACGACGATGTCGCAAGGCGTGCGGAGCGGAACGGACGCCAGGCCACGCGCGCGCTCGTCGACAGTAACCGCATCATGCACGCCTGGCTGGCGCGACGCGATGCTGTCACCGGCCTGCTCCCCCACCGTGGCACGTTCGGCGGCCGCACGTTCGACGGCAGCTGGGTGGTGCAGAACACCGCCGCCGACCTCTATCCGTTCATGGTGATGGCGGCGCGGCTGACCGAGCCGGCCGTGTACCACGGTGCGATGCTGGAGATCCTCCGGCAGGAAACGCTGCTCACGACGAGGGTCGACCGCCTGTCGGACGATGTCGCAGCAGGCGGCAAGGGGTTCACGCGCGCCACCCCGGATCTCGACCGCATCATCTTCGGGTCGAGCGAGTACATGAAGGACGGCCTCATCCCGCTGACGGAGCTCTTCGGCGACACGCCGTGGTACCACCGCATGGAGGGCATCGCCGCCGACATCCTCCGGCACGCGCCGTACGACACGGCCCGCGGCCGGTTGCCCGCGCAGACCACCGAGATCAACGGGAACATGCTGCAGGTGCTCAGTCGCCTGTACTTCAAGACGGGCAATGGCGCCTACCTCGAACAGGTGCTCGCCATCGCGGACTTCTACTTCCTGGACATGCTGCCGACGACGAACTACCTGCCGGTCGATCGCTGGGACGTGGCCACGCAGAAGCCGCTGACCACGCGGTTCGTGCTGTCGGACCATGGCAACGAGATCGTCGGCGGCCTGTCGGAGGCGTTCGTGCTCGCCACGCATGCCCGTCCGGACAAGGCCGCGCAGTACCGGCCGGCGTTCGTGCGGATGATCGACAGGCTCCTCGAGGTCGGGCGCACCGCCGACGGCGTCTGGCACCACGACATCGACATCGTCACCGGTGCGCCGATCGCCGGCCGCCACGCCCACTGCTGGGGATACATGTTCAACGGCGTGTACACGGCCTACCTCACGACCGGGGAGCCGCGGTTTCGAGAAGCCGTGGAGCGGGCGCTCGACACGGTGACGCGCAAACCCACGTACCTGTTCGACGAGCAGCCCCCCGTGGCCTGGTGGAGCGCCGACTCCTACTCCGATGCGATCGAGTCCGCGCTCGTGCTCCTCAACCGCGTGCCGCACGCTGGCTTGCCCGAACAGATCGACATCGCGACGCGCAAGATGCTCGACGTCATCCAGCCGAGCGGCATCGTCGAGGACTGGCACGGCGACGGCAACACCATTCGCACGGCGTTGATGTACGTGATGTGGAAGTCACAGGGCGCCCGGCTCGAGCCATGGGATCGCCGCGTGCATCTCGGTGCGGTCCGCGAGGGCGACCGCGCCGTCTTCAGCGTGCGCGCGGAGTCGGACTGGACGGGCGTCGTCCGGCTCGATCACCCGCGCCATCGCGACAACCTGCACCTGCCGATCAACTACCCGCGCCTCAACGAATGGCCGGAGTGGTTCACGGTGGAGCACGACCGTCGCTACCGTGTGCGCGTGGGCGATGCGGCGCCTGCCGATCGCCTCGGTGCCGAGCTCGTGCAGGGCCTCCCGATCTCGCTACGCGCCGGCGAGGCCGTGTCGATCGACGTCAGCGTCGGCGGTGAGCCGCCGTACGGCCGGTGACGCGCCACGATGAAGGGCCTGCTCAGGGGGCGACGGCGTACGAACGGGTCGCAGGTCCGTAGCCGTCGGGCCCTGCACGACGGATCACGCTGTCGTCGCCCAGCGATGCCGCCACCAACGGTGGCAGGTACGTGGCCGTCGGGCCTTGCCCGCCGGCTCATCGTCACGCGCTCGCTGCGGGCAGAGGCAGGCGGACGCTGTGGCCGGTGCGGTAGCACTCGAGCGCGGCGAACACGACCTCGTGGGTCAATGCCGCGTCGTCCAGGTTGCAGTGCGACTCGGCGCCCGTTCGGACGCAATCGATGAAGTGGTCGATCTGTGCCTGGAACGGATGGTGGTGGACGTCGCTCGAGTCGGGCTGCACTCCCGGCACCTCCTGCCATGACGCCGGGCGCGTCGTGCCGGGCGACCACTGCTGGTTGTCGAAGAAGGTGCCGCGGTCCCCGAACACACGCACCGGGAAGCGATACGGCATGATGCAGTCGGCGTTGACGCTGATCTTGCCGAGAGCGCCGTTGTCGAAGGTCACGAGCGCCACTTCGAGGCCGTCGTACTCCATCGGCGGAGCGCCCTCCACCCACTCGGCCGTTCGCGGGTCGTACTCGTGCGTGAGGCCCTTGCGGTAGCCGCCGCGCACGGCGAAGACCTCCACCGGCCGCGCCGCAGCGAACTCCCCGGGGGCGGCGAACCACCGGAGTGCGTCGACGGCGTGACAGCCCGCCACGAGCATCGCGCTGACACCGCCCTGCACCGTCCGTGCGTCCTCCCACCCCGACCACCAGCTGCCGTTGTGACTGAGGTAGTCGGCCTCGACGTAGTAGGGACGCCCCACGTCTCCGCGTGCGATTCGCCGCTTCATCTCGCGAAAGAGCGGGTTCCAGCGCAGCACGAAGCTGACGACGGTCCTCACGCCCGCATCGCGTACTGCGGTCTGCATCCTGCGCAGTTGCTCGAGGCTGTTGGCCACGGGCTTCTCGACCACCAGGTGCTTGCCGGCCCGCGCGGCGGCGATCGCGTGGTCGGCGTGCAGGTGCTGCGGCGTACAGATGGCGACGATGTCGATGCCGGGATGCTCGAGGGCGCGCGCGACGTCGGCGTACGCAGCCGCACCGGAGAGCCCGGCCGAAGCGATCCGCCGTTGCGCGCTCTCGATCGATCGGCTGCACACCGCCAGCACGCGCGCCGAGGGGTTCGCGGCGAAGGCGGCGATGTGCTGACTCGCCACCCAGCCCGCCCCGAGCACCAGGACCCCATACGGCTCGGCTGTCGTTCCATGCCCTGTCATCGTGGCCTCAGGTTTCCACACGTGCAGCCCGCGTACCGGTCTCCTGCACCCGGTACCCGGCGCATTCATTCATTTCAGGTCGACAGGTACTCGACCGGGAACCTCCACGGCGCGCGGTACTCGGGCCGCGCCATCCGCTGCGCCTCCTCATCACCGACGATGCGCTCGGTCTGCGGATCGAAGCGCACCGAGCGCCCGAGTCGATACGACAGGTTCGCCAGGTTGATGGCCATGTCGATCCGGTAGTGGTACTCGGGATTGCAGCTCGGTTGTGTGCGCGACTTCACGCAATCGAGCCACTCGTGTTCGTGTCCCGGCGACGGTGGCAGGGACACAGGCGGCGCGGCGGTGTCCTTCAGCAAATCGCCTTCCGGCACGACCTCGTGCATCGTGTAGTTGCTGAAGAGGGTGCCGCGCAGGCCGTGGAAGTAGATGCCGAGGCGCCGATCCGGAACGCCGCGGCCGAAGTCGAATGCGAAGCTGTTGCAGATGCTCATCATCCAGGTCATGGTGAGCTTCGGGTACTGCCACACCACCTCCTGGACGTCGGGTGCATCCCCATCCCCGCCAACCACGAAACGTCCTCCGTGACAGCTCGTCACGATCGGCACACCCAGGTCGAGTGCCCACACCGGCAGGTCGACGATGTGCGGCGCCATGCCGGGCGTCCAGCCGCCGGAGTATGCAAAGAACGAGCAATGGTTGTAGCTGTTGTCGGCCAGCAGAGCGTTGTACGGCATCTCCGGGCCGGGCCCCAGCCACATGTCCCAGTCGAGGCCGGCAGGTGGCGGTTGCGGCGGCGCCGTCCCGATGCCATCCGGCCCCTGGTTCATCACGTTCAACGTCCGCACCACGCTGATCGGCCCGAGCTGGCCGGACCGGATGCGCTCGACTACCCGACGGTAATTGCTGCTTGCGTGGATCTGTGTGCCGACCTGGCAGATGCGCCGGTGCTTGCGCACCGCGTTGCGGACCGCGAGCGTCTCGTCCGGGTACAGCGTCATCGGCTTCTGCAGGTAGATATCCTTGCCCGCCTCGACGGCGTCGATGGCGATCCGGGCATGCCAGTGCGGCGGCGGCGCGACGATCACGGCGTCCACGTCCTTGCGCGCGAGGAGCTCGCGGTAGTCGCGGTATCCCCGCGCCGTCGGGAACTCGGCAAGCGCGTCGTCCACCCGCTTCTGCCAGACGTCGCAGATCGCGGTGACCACCACGTCCGGGTGCTTGGCGGCATTGCGGAGGTTGGAGCGCCCCATGCTGTTGGCGCCGATGATGCCGAGGTTGATGCGGTTGCCGGGCGAGGTCGCCTGGCCGCGGCCGAGCACGGTCGCGGGCACGATGTAGGGGGCGGCGACGACAGCCGCTGTCGACTGCAGGAACTGTCGCCGCGAGGTGCTGGAGGGTTCGGTCATGGCTGGTCACCTCTGGTGCTGGAATGCCTGCCATTGCGCCCTGTACGCCGCATCGGCGGGCGCGGGCGCGTCGTGAATCCAGAGTCGATAACGAAGGACGAGCGGCACGCCTGACGAGAGCGCATGACGCATGCCCGCCCCGGGGAACGTGGGCTGGAACCAGGGAAGCTCCGGGAACTCGATGTAGTCGCCCGGGTAATGGAGGTTGTCGGCGCGCTCGAAGATCGTCAACGACGATGGGGCCGACGATCCCTTCCACGTGCCGCCGGCGCTCTGCCAGGCCATGCGCGGTGATGCGCCGGGCGCATCGGCATGGTGCGACAGCTTCAGGCCCGCGACCGGCGCGAGACGGGTGTTCAGCCCTCCGTAGAGCTTGGTCTGCCGCCGCGCGAGCGTCACGCCCTCCACGAGCGGCACGAACGTGAACTGCAGGTCGACGACGCGGCCGTGCGCATCGCGGGGATACGCGCGGATGCGGGCCGTCTCGCGCACGATGGGCGTGACGTCGTCCCAGCGCCACTCGTTCTCGGCTTCGATCGTCGCGTGGTCATCGCCGGGGCTCGCGGTGCGCTTCCCCGTCGGGCGGGCGAAGACCCGCTGCAGCGCGTGCAGGTCGCCCAGCTCCCCCTTGTAGCCGACCTCGGGCCAGGCCCAGTAGATGCCCCGGTGGTGTGGATGGTCCTTCGACCAATCGTCGGTCAGGGGCACGCCGTCGAGCCCGTACAGCGGGTGGATGTAGTTGCTGCGGGGGTGGCCGTATCGGCGCAGGCTCTCGGCCTGCTGGTCGGTGAGCCCCGACTTCAGGAAGGCGGGCACCGGCACCGTCTCGTAGCGGTAGGACAGGACCGGGCGGCTGCCTTCGCGGATCTCGATGCCGTCCACGCCTCCGTCGCGAATCGTCAATGCGTGCTGACGTGCCGCCAGCGGCGCAGCGAGTCCGGCAGCGAGCAGCGCGCCGCCCTGCCGCAGCGCCTCCCGTCGGCCGACCTCCCGGGTGAGTCCGTGCTTACGATTGCTCGTCATGACATCCCTTCACGACAGCACCTCGGCGTACGCCTCGCCGAGCGTCGCCCACGCCAGGTCGGGATCGGGCGCCTCGAGGAAGGTGCCCTTCCCGGCCCGATAGGTCCACGAGAAGATCGACTCGATACCCGCCTCGGCGTACACGCGGGCGATATCCCGGATGACGGTGATCGGGCGCGGGCTGTCGAAGTAGCTCATGATCCAGCGCTGCGGGACCTTGCCGTGGCGCCGCGCCAGGCCGACCGTCTTCTCGGCGAGTCGGCGGTGCACCTCGAGCGGCACGTCGTAGCTGGTGACGATCGAGGTCGAGAAGATGTCGTACAGCGGATTGGCGGCGATGCGCTCCCAGTCGTCGAACCCGCGCTGGTACGACACGTAGTAGTTGTTCTCGGCCGGCAGGCTGCACTGCGTGATCCGCAGGTTCGTGTTGCGTGCCTTCGCGATGCGCCCCGCCTCCGACAGCAGTTCGTTGGCCTGGTCGTGGCGGAACTTGCGGACGGTCTCGGTCAGCGTCTTCGGCATCTCGTAGCCGTACCGGCGCCGGAAGATCTCCTGCGTGATCGGGCTGCGGCACGTCCAGTCGGCAGTGCTCTGGTACCCGACCATGTCGATCGGCATCGCGTAGTGCGGCTCGTCCCAGAAGAAGCCGTCCGCGTCGCACTCGCGCGCGAGGCGATCGACGATTTCCCAGACGTACTCGCGGAACGCGGGCGACGAGGGCGAGGCCGCCGCCAGGGGCTCGCCCGTGACGGCAGTCCATTGGCGGTCGTGCAGGTGGCATTCCTGCAGGAAGCGGCTCGGCGCTTCCCCGCCGAAGAACTTCCCGATGCCCCAGGTGTTGAGGTACACGGTGAGCCCGGCCTTCTTCGCTTCTTCGACGACGCGCGGGATGTTCCGGGTCCAGAAGAAGAGGTCGAACTCGGTGAGCGCAAGCAGCACCGCCGTGCAGTTGTGCGCCTTCATCTCCTCGAAGTCACGCCGCGCGTGCTCCGGATAGGAGATGCCGTAGTAGCTGACACCCGTTTCCCTGACGGCCACGACGAGTCCTCCGCAAGACGATCTACAGGAACTTCACGCGCGAGTTGTACCGGGCGCGCAGCGCCGCGTTGTACTCGTCGCCCCCTTCCACGTTGGCGCTGCGCCAGACGGGCGGGGTGATCCCCCGCGCCACGCAGGCCTTGACGCACTCGATCTCGAGCCGGTGCGCGATGTAGAAGTCGATCGTGCTCGAGATGCCGCTGATCGGCGTCTCGAAGCCATCCACCTGCACCACGGTGTCGCCGAAGGGCACGTAGTCCTCGATGCACACGTCGGCGATGTCGAACAGGTGCTTGCCGCTGCGGTGCCGGAGCGGGAAGTCCTTCGGTGTGCGGCGATCCCACTCGCTCGACGAGATGCCCACGACACGGGCGCCCTTCTCCCTGGCGCGGAGCGCGCAGTCGATGGTCGGCGGATTGAAGCCGTAGCTGTGGAAGCAGAGGACGACGTCGCCCTCGTTCACGCCGTGGTAGTCGACCATCGCATTGCCGACGCCGTGCATGCGTTCGTGCGTCAGGTACATGTACGCGGGCGTCACCGGATGGATCGAGAAGTCGATCATCGGGCACAGGTTCGCCAGGCCGCCGGCGCGCCAGAACAGTTCCTGCATCACGAGGCAGGTGTGCCCGCCACCGCCGAACAGGTAGATGAGGCGGTCCTGTTCCACGGCATCGGCCATCCATCCGGCTGCCGTCGCAAGGTTCCCCGCCTGCTCCTGCTCGAATCGGGCGGCGAGCGCGTTGAAGGTGGCGAGGAACCGCGAGTCGAACGCCATGATGGGCGCTACTCTGACGCCGCCATGCGCGTTTGACTTCTCACGATGTATGGCCGGACGATTTCACACATGACGACGCTGGACCTGGTGCGGACGCCCGAGCGCGAAATCCTCGACCTCGCTCGGCTGGGGCTGCCTGGCGCCCGTGTGCTCGGCCGGTATCGCTACAAGCGTCTGCACGCGCCTCTGCCGGTGCACCGCCACCAGGGGATGATCGAGATCTGCTACCTGCATCGCGGAAGCCAGAGCTATGAACTCGAGGGACGCCCCTACCAGCTGCGGGGCGGCGACGTGCTGGTCACGATGCCGGGCGAGTGGCACAGCACCGGACCGGACCCGGAGAACCGCGGCGTGCTCTATTGGCTGATCCTGCAGCCGGCCAGGGCTCGCGGCCACTTCCTGGGCCTGCCGTCCGCGGACGCCGCGGCGCTCGTCCGCGCGCTGAATCACCTGCCCGCCCGGCACTTCCGCGCGCCGCGCCGATGCCATGCCGGGCTCGAGGCGGTGCTCGGCGAGTCGGGCGCCGGCGGACCGCTCGAGACCATCGCTCGCAGATGCACGCTCGTGACGCTCCTGCTCGACCTCGTCAGGGCGTCCCGGAGCCGGCCGGTGCGTGGGTCCGAGGAGTGGCTCGCTCCCGTGCTCCGGGTGATGCACGACGAGCTCGACCGCAACTGGCAGGTGCCCGACTTCGCCCGCGTGGCGGGCCTCTCGCCCTCGCACTTCACGGCGCGGTTCAGGGAGGCGACGGGGGTGGCGCCGGCCGAGTACTTCCTGGGCGTGAGGATCGAGGAGGCCAAGCAGCGGCTCCGGCGCTCTGGCGATTCCATCACGCGGATTGCGCTGGAGCTTGGGTTCGGGTCGTCGCAAAGCTTCGCGACCGCGTTTCACCGCCTGGCTGGCTGCACGCCGAGCGCGTACCGCCGCTCGGCGTAGCCGCGGACGGCCTGGGCGAGGCGTCGGACCTGTCGCCCGGAACGACCTCACCCCGTCGGCGCCGGCGTGGCTGCCCCTTCGTAGAGCGCGCGCAGCGCCGCGTCGTGTGCTTCCGCGATCGACATGTCCCGGAGGGCCTCGCGCGCCTGGCGCAGGGACGTGGCGGCCATGCTGAACTCGCGCAGACCCAGCCCGACGAGGATCGGCAGCAGCCCGCTGTCGGCGGCCATCTCACCGCACACCGCCACGCGACGGTCGTGCCGGCGTGCTCCGCGCGCGACGGCGCGAATCAGCTTCAGCACGGCGGGATGCCGCGGGTCGTAGAGATGTTGGACGCGCACGTCGCTGCGGTCGGCCGCGAGCGTGTACTGCGTCAAGTCGTTGGTGCCGATGCTGAGGAACGAGGCGTGGCGCGCCAGGCGGGCGGCGTCGAGCGCCGCGGCCGGCACTTCGACCATCACGCCGGCCGGGGGCGCCTTCAGCCCGAGCCGCTCGGCCTGCCCCTGCAACATGGCCGTGACCCGCACGAGTTCGTCTGCGGTGGTCACGAACGGGAACATCACGCGAAGGCGCCGCCCCTCTCCCGCTTTCACGAGGGCACGCAACTGGCGTTCGAGCAGTTCCGGGCGCGCGAGGCCGAGGCGCACGCCCCTCATCCCGAGCCGTTCCCTCGGCTCCACGTCGAACAGTTCCGGCAGTCCGACCTCCTCGGGGGTGATGTCGAACGTGCGGATCGTCACCTCACGGTCGCCGGCCGCCTCGATCACCGCGCGATAGGCCTCGACCTGCTCCTGTTCGCTCACCGTGGCAATCGGCTGGGCGCCGAGCAGCAGCTCGGAGCGGACGAGGCCAAGTCCTTCTGCGCCCTCGCGCAGGGCGAACGCCACGTCCTCCGGGCGCTCGACGTTGGCAAACAGGCGGACGGGCTCGTCGTCTGCGGTGACGGCGGG
The DNA here is from genome assembly GCA_023427865.1 of Acidobacteriota bacterium. Classification (GTDB taxonomy): domain Bacteria; phylum Acidobacteriota; class Vicinamibacteria; order Vicinamibacterales; family Vicinamibacteraceae; genus Luteitalea. The sequence goes on along the minus strand of JAEYZV010000021.1, from coordinate 2,236 downwards.
GCCGGAGATGGAGGGCCGCTGGGCGATCGCTGCGGGCCGCAGGCGCAGCCGCGCCGCGGCGATGACGGGTGCAGGCGGATCGATCGCGATCACGCCTGCCGTGCCGTCCACGAGGAGGGTCGCGCCCGGCGGCACCATCCGTGTCGCCTCCTGCAGGCCGACGACGGCCGGCACGCCCATGGAGCGCGCCATGATGGCGGTGTGCGCGGTGCGCGTCCCGGCGTCGGTGGCCAGGGCCGCCAGCCGCGACCAGTCGAGCTGCGCGGCGACCGAGATCGGCAGGTCGTCGGCCACGAACACGCACGGGTCCTCGAAGCGCGCCAGTTGCGCGTTCAGCCAGCCGGCGTCGCTGTCGTCTCGCTGGAGGTTCCCCCGCACCCGGCCGAGCACGTCGCTGAGGTCGCCGTGGCGCTCCTGCAGGTACGGGTCGTCGATGGCGCGCAGGCGCTGCATCAACTCCTCGCCTGCCTCGACCACGGCCCATTCCGCGTTGACGCGGCGTGAGCGAATCAGCGCGTCGGCGCGCTCGCGCAGCAGCGGGTCGGCGAGCATGAGGATCTGCACGTCGAACATGCCGGCCAGCTCGGTGCCGAGCACGTGTCGCGTGCGGTCGCGGATCTCCTCGAGTTGTGCCCGCGTCGTGTCGCACGCCTCGGCCAGTCGCGCCTGTTCCCGGCCGACGCCCTCGTCTGCGATGCGGTAGCGCACGTCGTGCGCGCGCAGCCGCACGACCACGGCCGGGCCCACCGCCTCGCCAGGCGCCACGGCCACTCCAGTGAGCATCAACACGTCAGAGTTCTCCGAATCCGTCGGCAACCAGCGCTGCCAGGGCGTTGGCCGCGGCTTCCGCGTCCGGGCCATCGACCTTGATCACGATCGTCGATCCCCGCGCGGCGCCGAGCAGCAGCAGGCCGAGGATGCTCTTGCCATCGAGCTCGCGCGCCCCCTTGGCGACCCGCACGGTGCCGCTGAACTGCGAGGCGAGGCGCACGAACTTCGCCGCGGCGCGCGCGTGCAGCCCCAGCGGGTTCACGATCGTCGCCTCACGCGTCACCATCCGCTTACGACCCGACGTCGGGCCGCATCAGGTCCGACGCCACCCGGATGGCCTCGCGTGCGTGCTCGCGAATCTGCCGCGCGATGCCGAGCAGTCCGGCGTTGGTCCGATCGAGATTGGCCAGCTTCACGAGCATCGGCAGGTTGACCCCGGTGATCACCTCGACCTTGTCGTCTTCGAGGAACGTGATCCCGAGGTTGCTCGGGGTGCCGCCGAACATGTCGGTGAGCACGAGCACGCCGGCCCCGTCGTCCACGCGCGCGATCGCCGCCGCGATCTGGTCGCGCGCCGCATTCGGGTCGTCGTGCCACCCGAGCGACACGGCCTCGAAGCGCATGAGCTCGCCGGCGATCATCTCCGCCGCGTTGACGAGTTCGTTCGCGAGTTGGCCATGCGTCACCACCACGACGCCGAGCCGCTGCTGATCGGTGTCTGCCATGTATCGACCTGCCTGCGGTTCACCGTGTTCCTGGGCCCGGCTGGGACAGCCGGCCCTACCAATCCGGGACAGCCGGCCCTACCAATCCGGGACGGCCGGCGCTACCAATCCGGGGACGGTCGGTCCTACCAATCCGGGACCGTCGGCCCTACCAATCCGGGACGGCCGGCCTACCAGTGCGGCGCCGCCATACGCCGCCCGCCGCTGCGTCTCCAGCCTACAACCAGCCATGCGACTGGGCGCGCCAGGCTCAGCTGCGACAGCGGTCCCGTATGCCTCGATCCCTGTCCCGACGCCGCCCCCGAACCGGCTACCGAACCACGCGCCCCCGGAACCCGGCGCCCGGCGCCCGGATCTTCACTCCTGTGCAATATCGCGATGGCGGACGCGGAGACGGATGCCGCCGACGCCGGCCATGCGCCGCTTCAGTTCCTCGGCGATGGCCACCGACCGGTGCTTGCCGCCGGTGCACCCGATTGCCACGGTCACGTAGCTCTTGCCCTCGGCCGCATACCGCGGCAGCAGGAACGCGAGCAGGTCGCCGACGCGCGCAAGGAACGTGGCGTAGTCCTCGTACTGCTCGAGGAACTCACGCACCGGCGCGTCGCGTCCCGTGTGCGGGCGCAGCGTCGGCACGAAGTGCGGGTTGGGCAGGAAGCGCGCGTCGAACACGTGGTCGGCATCGAGCGGCACGCCGTGCTTGAAGCCGAAGCTCAGGAACGTCACGACCGGCCCGGCAC
>JAEYZV010000626.1 GCA_023427865.1 Acidobacteriota bacterium | reverse complement strand
ACGGGGAACGCGACCCCGGCTCCCGATCCCTATCAAGTGGCGGTCACGCACCATGCCCTCGGACGGACGCGTGCCGCCGTCGCCTCGCTCGAGGACGCACTCGCTTCCAGATCGGCCAATCTCTGCCTGCTTGGCGTCGACCTGCGCGCGGGGCGACTGCCGATCACACCGGAATCGCTGGCGCTGCTGTCGCGCATCGGCTTGCGCCCCGACGCGTTCGGCCTCGCGGACCCGTGAACGTGCAAGGCCACGTCGAGAACAACGGCGCCTGTCACCGGCGCGACCGTCCTCCCGGCTCCCTGAGTTCCTGGAGCCCCTGTATTCCCGTGCCCTGTAGCCCCGTCACTAGCAGTCTGTCTTCCTGTGACCTGACACCTGTTCCTGTTACCTGCCCTGTTACCCGACTCCTGTCCCCCCTGTTACCTGTCCCTATCCGCCCCACCCGAAGGCGCGGGCAACGGTGGCCGTCAGGAAGCACACGAGGAACGCCGTGCCGAGCGGCAGCAGCGCGCCGAGCGTCGCCCACTTCGCGCTCAGCGTCTCCTTGTAGATCGTGATGATCGTCGTCGCACACGGGTTGTGCAGCAGCGAGAACAGCATCAGGTTCACCGCCGTCAGCATCGTCCAGCCCTGCTGGTCCACGAGCAGGCGGCGGAGGTCGCCGAGGCCTTCCATCTCGGTCATCATCCCGGCGCCCATGTAGGCCATCACCAGCGTCGGTACGACGATCTCGTTGGCCGGGATCGCGATCACGTACGCGAGCAGGATGACGCCATCGAGCCCGATGGCGCGGCCCAGCGGATCGAGCCAGCCGGCGCTCAACGCGACGAGCGACCTGTCGCCCCAGTGGATGTTGGCCATCAGCCAGATCACGGCACCGGCCGGCGCGGCGGTCCAGATGGCGCGCCAGAGGACGAACAGCGTCCGATCGATCAGTGACGTGTAGAAGATGCGGCCGATGCTCGGGCGCCGGTACGGCGGCAGTTCCAGCGTGAACGCCGACGCCTCGCCGCGCAGGACCGTCTGCGACAGCAGCCACGACATCAGGAGTGTGAACCCGATGCCGAGCACCACGACGCCGACGACGGCGCCGGCGGCGGCAATCGACGCGAACCCCGGCGAGAACGACCCGCCCACGAAGATCACGCCGAGCATGATCAGCGTCGGGTACCGCCCGTTGCACGGCACGAAGTTGTTGGTGAGGATGGCGACGAGGCGCTCGCGCGGGGAATCGATGATGCGCGTCGAGATGACGCCCGCGGCGTTACAGCCGAAACCCATCGCCATCGTCAGCGCCTGCTTGCCGTGTGCGCCGGCCCGGCGGAACAGGAAGTCGAGGTTGAACGCGACGCGCGGCAGGTAGCCGAGGTCCTCGAAGATCGTGAACAGCGGGAAGAAGATCGCCATCGGCGGCAGCATCACGCTGACGACCCATGCAAGCCCGCGGTAGACGCCGTGCCAGACGAACCCGGTAATCCACCACGGCACGCCAGCGGCGTCCGACAGCGCCACCGCCTGATCCTCGACCCAGAACAGCGCCGAAGCGAGCATCGCCGATGGCACGTTCGCGCCGGCGACAGTCAGCCAGAACACGGCCGCGAGCAGCACGAGCATGATCGGCAGCCCGAGCCACGGTGAGGTGACGAGGCGATCGATCCGCTGGTCGAGATCCACGCCGTGCGGACGCCCCTCGCGCGACACGGCGCGCTGGGCCACGCGCTCGGCCTCGGCATAAAGCGACTTCACGGCCTCTTCGCGGAAACCGTTGCTCAGCGACCGGCGCAGTTCGCGCGCCCGTGTGAGCACGTCATCAGGTGTCGGGGCTGCGCGGGGAGCGAGAGTGGACATCGGCGTTCACTGCGCGCCCTGCAGCGCGATCTGTTTGCTGAACCTCACGTCACGCTGCTGCTGCCGCGACACCATTCGCCCCAGCTCGCCGGTTCGCAGGGCCTCCTCGACGCGCGCGTCGCCGTCGAGCAACCGGATGGCGAGCCAGCGGCTGTTGGGCACGCCGGGCGCCGCAGCCTCGATCTGCGTCATCAACTCCCGCACCGCGTGCTCGAACTCCGGTGTGCCCGTCACCCGCAATGGCGTCGTCGCGATCGCGCCACTCGAGACGCCGTCCACCGACGTGAGCAGCGCGTGCAGCCCTTCGCCGGTACGCGCGACGACCGGCACGACCGGCACGCCGAGATCGCGAGCCAGACTCCTGGTGTCGACGTCGATCCCCTTCCGTCTCGCCTCGTCCATCAGGTTCACGGCGACGACGACGCGGTCGGTGATCTCGAGCACCTGCAGCACCAGGTTCAGGTTGCGCTCGAGCGCGCTCGCGTCGGTGACGACGATCACCGCGTGCGGCTGGCCGAAGAGGATGAAGTCACGCGCGACCTCCTCGTCCTGCGACGCCGACAGCAGCGAGTACGTCCCGGGCAGGTCGACGATCTTGTAGCGGACGTTGCCGTACGCAAACCCGCCCTCGGCCCGCGTCACCGGCTTGCCCGGCCAGTTGCCGGTGTGCTGGTGCAGGCCGGTCAGCGCGTTGAAGAGCGTGCTCTTGCCCGTGTTGGGGTTGCCTGCAAGGGCGATCACACGGTCGACGCCGCCCACCTGGACGCCGAGCGGCGCGAGTTCCGAGGCGACGGGACAGGCTTGGCAATCGTGCGACATGGCAGTCAGCTGACCTCCGTCTCGTGTCTCCGGACGATCACGGCCGACGACTGATCGCGGCGCAAGGCGATCGTCGTGCCGCGCACGCGATAGGCGCGCGGGTCGCCGGCAAACGTCTGCAAGACGGGCTGCACCCGCGTGCCCGGCGTGAACCCGAGGTCGAGCAGTCGCCGCCGCGTCAGCCCCTGGCATGACGGCGCGAGCGCCACGATCTCGGCCGCCTGCGACGTCGGCAGGTCGGCGAGGCGCACGAGGCCCGACGCCTCGGCCGCGGCCGTCTCGAGCGGCACCACGAAGACGTTCGTCGCATGCTCGAGCGGCAGACGCACCTCGCGGTCCTCCACGAGGAGGTCCATCGCGTCCTCGTCCACCGACAGCACGCGGAAGGCGTGACCCGCAGCGAGGCCCAGGCGCACGAGCGCGCTGAACGTCGCGGCCGGCTCGTCCTCGAGGTGGGCGATGCGTCCCTCCTGACCGACGCGCCACGCGGCGATCGGCAGGCCGACGTCCTGTACGCCCTCGCCGGCCGACGGAATCGGATCGCCGTGCGGGTCGTGTTCCGGATGCCCCATGGACGCCGACAACCTGTCGGCATCGGCCTCGGTGAGCCGGTGCTCGAGACGCTCGGCGACGCGGTGGACTGAAGTGACCGGGAGCCGCGCCTCGTCGGCGAGATAGCGCTCGAGCAGCCGATGCGCCCGCACGAGATGTCGCGCCCGCTTCTCGCCGGCGGACGTGAGCCGGTAGCTGCCGCCTTCGGACGAGGTCAGGCCGCTCGCGCGCAGGCGCTCGAGGACGCGCAGCAGGGCGCGGTCGCCGATGCGCAGCGTGCCCCTGAGCGACGCGAACGTCCCGGCGCGCCCGGCCTGTGCTTCGTGCAGCAGGTGCTTGAGCGCGTTGTCGGCCTGTTCGCGGGCGTGGCGCCCCGCGCGCCGGCGCGCCCGCGCCAGCACGCCATGTCGCGGCCACACGAGCACGAGCAGCACGAGGACAACCGCCATGCCCCATGCGAGGAGCAGTGTCATCGCGCCTCCATCAGCGCGGCGACGCGCGTCTCGAGCGTCGCCCCGCGCAGGTTGGCGTCGAGCAGCCGCCCGTTGCGGTCGAACAGGAACGAGGCGGGAATCGCTTCGACCCCGAAATGGCGCGCCAGCGGACTCTCGTACCCGCCGCGCTCACGCACCTGCGGCCAGCCGATCGCCTGCCGCTGCAGCCAGCTGCGGAAGTCGCGCGGGCTCGATCGATCGAGACTCACGCCGAGGATGGCCAGCCCGTCGCTCGCGTACCGCGCGTGCAGCCGTTTCAGCCGTGGAAGGTCGGCCAGGCACGGCGCGCACCTGGTCGCCCAGAAATCCACGAGCACGATACGTCCCCGGAGTGCTTCGGGCGACCACGTGCGCCCGTCGATGTCCACCGCGCGCCAGCCGGCCATCGTCGCGGGCACCTCGGCGCCGCCCGTCGCGATGGCCGAACGCACCGCACGTGGGGCGGCGAGACCGGACGCCGTTGTCGCAGGAACCCCGGCCGAAAGCGCGAGTGCCGTCACCAGCGTGAGCGGAGTGGTCGTCATCGGCCGACCCTCAGCGACAGCGATACCGTGCGCGGCAGCCGCGGGCCGTACACGTAGCCGGCGTCGCGCAACGGACCCTGATCGAGATCCCGCTGGTAGGCGTTCGTCAGGTTGCGCACCGCCAACGTCAGCGTCAAAGGCACGCGGCCCTGCGTGATGCGGCGGGCCAGCGACAGATCCACCTGGAGGAACGACGGCGTGCGTTCGAGCCGATCCTCGCGGATGGCGCCCGCGAAGTGGGGCGCGAGCATCGAGCCGGTCATCCGCAGGCCCGTGAAGACATCGACCGGGAGCAGTTCCTTCACGGTGATGGAGGCGTTGCCGTAGATGTCCGGCGTGCGGAAGAACCGCGTGCTGCCGAAATCCGGATCGGGTTGCCCGAACGTGCTGCGCTGCAGCACGATGCCGCCCTGGAGGATCAGGTGGTCGCCACGGCCCCAGCCCACGTTGGCCTCCACGCCCCGCACGGTGGCCGTGCCCAGGTTGGTCTTCAGGAACTCGCGCTCCGGGGTGCCGGCGATGTCCTGCTCCTGGAGGTGGAACTGATCACGCAGCCGCGTGCTGAAGCCGTTGACTTCGAGCAATGCCTGCCCGCCCCACAGCGATGGCTTCCATTCGCCGCCGGCCATGACGTTCACCGAACGTTCGGGACGCAGCGCCGGATCGACGACGACGATGCGCGCCTCGCCGCCGACCGAGGCGATGTGGAGATCCTCGTCGAAGACCTGTGGCGCACGGATCCCCTGCGCGAACGACACGCGGAGATCGAGCGCAGGCGTCGGCGAGATGCGCAGCGCCGCGCGGGGCAGTAGCTGCGGTGCGTCCAGCGCCGAATGCGCGTCCACCCGCGCCCCGGTCACCAGCTGCCACCCGGGCCGCATCGTCCACTCGTCCTGCACGAAAAGGCCGATCTGGTTGTAACGCTGGTCGAAATGACGGCCGTACCCCGGCTGGCTGTCGCGCAGCCGTTCCGCCGTGACCTGGACGCCACCGCTGAGCACGTGGTGCACGCCGTACCGGTTCACGAGGAGGTCCGCGACGCCGAGACGACTGCGGGTGTCGCCGTAGGCGAGCGGGTTCCTCCCGACGCCGTAATAGCTGTCGCGTTGCGTATCCGCGGCAGAGAGCGTGAGGCGGTAGTCGGTGCGTGGCGTGGGCGCATGCAGCCACGTGACCGTCGCGGCCGTGCGCATCGTGTCGATGTCCTCGGCGACGTCGGCCTCGTGGGGCGGCAGGTCGAGCGCGTTGCCGCCACGCCGTGCCTCGCGGAAGGCGCTCGCATCGACGGTCAGTCGTGCGCGGGCATCGAGCAGGAGGCGGTGCGCGCGGACACCCCCGGCATCGAGCGCGCGCCGCGAGACTTCGGTGAAACCGTCGCCGGTCAGGTCCACGGCGTCCACGCGATCGGCCTGCCCGTACGCCGTCAGCATGCCCCGACGGTCCGCGGTGACCCAGTCGATGGCGCCCGCCGTGCTGACGGTGGGCTGCCCGTCGGTGACACCGAGGGTGGTGTCGAGTTGCGCACCGCTCTCGGCCGGTTCGCGGGTGATCACGTTGATGACACCACCGACCGAGCCCGGCCCGAGCAGCGCGGCGCCGCCACCCTTGGTCACCTCCAACCGATCGATCAGCCGCGCCGGGATCTGTTCGAGGCCGTAGACCTGGGCAAGCGACGACAGCGTGGGCTGGCCGTCGATCAGGATTTGTGTGTAGGGACCTTCGAGGCCGAGCAGCCGCACCTGCGAGAAGTTGCAGTTCTGGCAGTTGTTCTCGACGCGCACGCCGGTCGTGTACTCGACGGCGTCGGCGAGCGTCCGCGCGCCGACCTGCTCCACGAAATTGCGCGAGATGACCTCGGTTCGCACCGGTGCGTCGCGCAGCCGTGCATCGCGCCGCTCGGCGGCGACTTCGACCTCGGCCCGGAATGCGGGCGCGAGCGTGATCGACACCGGTCCGTTGGTGGCAGGAGCGTCCATCGAGACGAATCCGGGCAACTCGACGCGGACCGTGACGGGTTCCGGCAGGCAGGCGACTCCGGCGTCGTCCGTGCTCTGTAGCACCAGCCCTTCGGTCGAGACCACGGCTGCGCCCGGTAGCGCGCTGCCCGCCGCGTCCCGCACCTCCAGGCGCATCGCACACGGGGCGGTCGTCGCGCCGGGCTGGAGCGTCAGGGAGGCGAATGCGAGCAGCGGAAGGACGAGCATGATTTTGACTAGTCAAAAAATGAACCCGTCAGTCGTCAAAGTCAAGGGGTATTTGCGGCTGACCTCTTGGGGTTCGATTCGGTCGCGTGTAACGTTTCACAACAAGAGCGCGGCGGAGGCAGGGATGCCCCGCTCGCGTCCACCGGTGTCCGTCATCGCGGGCGACCGCCTGGCGGCGTTCGAATCGTCCGCGGACGTCCCGGACGTCCATCTACACACACGCGAGAACAGGCCCGTCCATGAGTGCGCAACGCGAGCGGTTGCTGGAACTGGCAGCCTCGGTCGCCGACGGTGTCGCCGAGATCGACTGGAACGATCTCGAGGCGTCCGTCCAGGATGACGATGACCGTCGGCTGCTGGAGGACCTGAGGGTGCTCGCGGGTGTCGCGGAGCTCCATCGGTCGCGCCTGCCGCTGCAGGACGGCGACTACGAGCCGGGCACGGCGGGGGCGCCGGGCTTTCCCCAGCCGCCCCGCGCGCGCGTGGTGGGCCGCATCGGCCCGGCGCTGAGCGACACCGATGCGCCAACGATCGAGGAACGGGTGTTGCCGCCGCCGTCAAAGCGGCCGCTGGAACACTGGGGACACCTCGAGCTCATCGAACAGATCGGCCAGGGCTCGTTCGGCAACGTGTATCGCGCCCGCGACACCCGCCTCGATCGGGACGTTGCGCTCAAGCTCCTGCGCAAAGGGCGGCAGACGACCGAGCTGGCCGAGAAGATCCTCCACGAAGGACGCATCCTCGCGCGCGTGCGGCACCGCAACGTGGTGACCGTGTTCGGCGCCGAGGAGCGGGACGGCCGCGTCGGCCTGTGGATGGAGTACATCCGCGGGCGCACGCTCGAGCAGTTGCTGCGCTCGACCGGCCCGTTCGGTGCGCGTGAAGCGGCGCTGATCGGCCAGGAACTCTGTCGCGCACTCGCCGCGGTGCACAAGGCGGGGCTCGTCCACCGCGACATCAAGGCGCAGAACGTGATGCGCGAAGAGGGCGGCCGGCTCGTGCTGATGGACTTCGGCGCGGGGCAGTACGTCCATGCGGTGGCTGCCAGGAGCGGCCGGCTCACCGGCACCCCTCTCTACCTTGCCCCTGAGCTGATGCGTGGCGGCGACGCCACCGTGCAATCGGACATCTACAGCCTCGGCGTGCTGCTGTTCCACCTGGTGACGGCACAGTACCCGGTCAACGCGTCGTCGCTCGACGATCTCCGCACTGCGCATCTCGAGGGACGGCGGTTCCGGCTGCACGACGCCCGGCCCGACCTGGCCGACGACTTCGCGCGGGTCGTCGAACGCGCGACGCACCCGGACGCGTCGCGTCGTTACGCGAGTGCCGGCGCGCTGCAGGAGGCGCTGGCCCGCTCGCTCGGCCTAGACAGCACCATCACCGTGGACCGCGAGGCGCTCGCGGCGGCCGCTGCCGCAAGCGCACCCACGCCCGTGCCGGCCAGGGGGCGTCGGGCATGGTCGTTCCGCTGGTGGCAGATCGCCGGGCCGGGGTTCGCGCTGGGCGCGGTGCTCGTTGCCCTGCTTGCCTGGCTCGCGCCCCGACCGCCGGAGGTCACGCTGCAGCGTGCGGCCGCCGTCACGCCGGTGGTGGCGATCCGTCCGGCCCAGGTCTCGCCGAAGTTCGACCCGGTCACGTTCCTCGTGGCCTCCAATCTCGACCGGCGGCTGCGTGCATCGTCGGAACTGCGCGTGACGAGCCCCGACGCGGTGGCGGCGATCAACGATGCGACGAGGTCGACCGCGTCCATCATGGCCGCGTTGCAGACCGACGCCGTCATCGAACTGATGCCCGTGCAGCGGCAGCAGGACGGCTACCGCGGCAACGTGCGGGTGGTGATGGCCGGCGCGCTGCCGATCTCGCTGCCCACGGTGGGGCCGACCATCGATCTCGATGCGCTTGCCGATGCGCTTGCCAGCGCGCTCGCGCCGCACCTGCGGATCGATCCGGAGGCGCTGCATTCGCCGCGGCATGCGGCGGCTGCGCGCGGCAACCCGGAGGCGCTCGAGCTCTTCGCGCGCGGGCTGCGGCTGATCGCCACCGAGAGCCCGGAGGGCATCGCGCAGGCCTGCCAGGCCTTCAAGTCGTCGACCGACGCGGACCCGGAGTTCGCGGCCGGATACGCGCGGTGGGCGCAGTGCCTGCTGACGCAATACCGCAACGGCGCGATTGCGCCGGCCGTGGCTTTCGAGAACGCGCGGTGGGCGGCCACTCTGGCCCTGGCGCGTGACCCCGACAACGCCGACGCCAGGGCAGCGGTCGCCGACCTCTATGCCGAGGAGCTGCACGACTGGGGGCGCGCCGAGAGCGAGTTCCTCGACGCGCTCGCCCGCGACGGCAGCAACGTGTTCGCGCGATCGCGGTACGCGATGCTGCTGGCCGGGCGCGGCCGCACGACCGAGGCCGTCGAGCAGATGGTCGAGGCCCGCCGCAGTGCGCCGCTCGCGTCGTCGCTGAAGGGGTACCTGGCCATGGGCCTGCACTACGCCGGCCGTGACGAGGAGGCCCTGCAGGCGTTCAAGGAGTTGCGCGCCGTGGACGTCGGGCTCGAGTCCGCGCTCGTGGGGCAGTGCCGCATCCTGCCGGTGGTCGGCAAGTACGACGAGGCCCTGACGACGTGTCGGCAGTTGCTCACCGAGCGCAAGGGCCGCGACGCCTTCTCGGAGGCCCAGATCGCGGTGGCGCTAGGCCGCCGAGGCGACCACGAGCTGTCGGACCGGCAGCTGGCGAAGCTGCAGGCGCGGTACGATGCCGCCGCGCCGGGGGAGCGCGCGAACCTGGCGTTCTTCCTCGCGACGGCGTACGCCGGCCTGGAACAGACAGACAAGGTCATTCCGTGGCTGGAGATTGCGGCGCGCGGCAAGAGCTCGCGGCTGGCGTACCTGCGCGTGGATCCCCGTTTCACGAATGTGCGGTCCGACCCGCGTTGGGCCAGGATACTGGCCGCCTATGAGCACCCCTGACGTTCCCGGCGGGGAACGCCACACCCGATCGTCATCGGCGCGGCATGGCGCTGCGCACTGGAGCGGAGTCACTGCATGGTCAAGAAGCCGAAGGTCTCGTTGAACCCCGTTGTCGAGGCAATCGATCGCCTCCTGAAGGAGCTCGAGCAACTCGACGAGCCGGGCACGCCGAAGGAACAGCATCGCGCCAAGGCGCTGAAGGCGAGCCTCGAGGGCACCTCGCTGATGCTGCGCGCCGAGTGCTGGAGCAGCGAGGCCAACGAGTCGGTCTACGAGTTCCCGTCCTGAGCGCGTGAGCGACGGCGCCAAGGGGACAGG
>JAEYZV010000581.1 GCA_023427865.1 Acidobacteriota bacterium | reverse complement strand
CGCCAGGCCATCGGCATGGTCCTCGGCCTTGCCGCACTGATCCTCACGATCGCCACCGCGCCGCCCGAGGGCCTCAGCGTGCAGGGCTGGCGGACCGCCGGTGCCGGCCTGCTGATGGCCATCTTCTGGATCACCGAGCCGATCCCGATCCCGGTGACGGCCCTGCTCCCGCTCGTGCTGTTCCCGGCGCTCGGCCTCGGGGACATCCGCACCACGGCCGCGCCGTACGCCAACCCGATCATCTACCTGTTCCTCGGCGGCTTCATCATCGCCCACGCCATGCAGCGCTGGCACCTGCACCGGCGCATCGCCATCGGGCTCGTCGGACGACTGGGCACGCGGCCGACGGCGATCGTCGGCGGCTTCCTGCTCGCGTCGTGTTTCGTCAGCATGTGGGTCAGCAACACCGCCACGACGCTGATGATGCTGCCCATCGCCATGTCGGTCGTCCACCTGCTGCCGGGCCCGCCCCGGTCGCGCGAGACGGCGGACTTCCGGGTCGCGCTCCTGCTGTCGATTGCCTACGGCGCCACCACCGGCGGCATGGCGACGTTGATCGGCACGCCGCCGAACGCGTTGCTTGCAGCTTACATGAGCGAAGTCTACGGGATCACGATCGGGTTCGGCGAGTGGATGCTGCTCGGCGTGCCGGTGTCGCTCGTCTCGCTGGCCGTCGTATACGTGGTGCTGACGCGGCTCATGTTCAGGCTGGGGACCGGCGACGTGCCGGGGATGGCCGGGTTGATCGCCGAGCAGCGCGCGCAGATGGGGCGGCCGAGCCGGGGCGAAGTGGCGGCGGCGGTCGTGTTCGTGCTGACCGCTGCGGGCTGGGTGTTCCAGCCGCTGATCGCGCGCGCGGTGCCGCTGGTGTCGGACACGACCATCGCCATCACCGGCGCGCTGCTGCTCTTCATGATCCCGGTCAACCTGCGCCGCGGGCAGTTCGTGATGACCTGGGAGGACACCAGAGGGCTGCCTTGGGGCGTGCTGCTGCTCTTCGGCGGCGGGCTCAGCCTGGCCGGCAACATCGAGAGCCATGGGCTCGCCGCCTGGCTCGGGCAACTCGCGCGGCAGCTCGATCAGGTGCCCGTACTCGGCGTGCTCGCCATCGTTACCTTCGGCATCCTGCTGCTCACCGAACTCACGAGCAACACCGCCACAGCGGCGACGTTCCTGCCGATCACCGGCGCGCTGGCGCTCAGTCTCGGCGAGAACCCGATGCTGTTCCTGGTGCCGCCGGCGCTGGCCGCCAACTGCTCCTTCATGCTGCCGGTCGGCACGCCGCCCATCGCGATCGTGTACGGCAGCGGCGTGCTGCCGCTCTCGGCGATGATCCGCGCCGGGTTCATCCTGAACATCGTGCTCGTCCCGGTCCTGGTCGGCCTCCTGCTGCTCATCGGGCCCTGGTTGTTCGGCATCGAGAGCGGCGTCATCCCTGCCTGGGCGAAGTAGGGACAACCTTCGGCGGTCGGCCTTCGACCTTCGTCGATCCGGTCGTCGGTGTCGACGTCGATTCCAGGCGCGTCTGCGCGCGCGTCGGCTGCGGCGTCCTTCGCATCCGCTGCTGGTTTCTTCGGCTGGCGTTCATCTGACCGGAAGGTGCCGACGTCCGATACACTCAGCGGACGACACCAGTTCTCCCGTATTCACGAGTCGGCAGGAGACCCCGATGATCTGCAGGACAGCCCTGCTCCTTGCGTGCGCCGCTGCCGTCAGCTACGTCGGGGCCGCGCACCAGACCGCGCCTACCTACGACCTGGTGATTGCGAACGGGCGTGTGGTCGACCCGAAATCGAAGCTCGATGACGTGCGGCACGTCGGGATTCGCGGAAGCCGTATCGAGGCGATCTCGGACGCACCGCTCGTGGGGGCGCGCACCATCGACGCCTCGGGCCATGTGGTCGCGCCGGGGTTCGTCGACCTGCACGAGCACGGCCAGCAGGACGAGTCGTACCGGATGATGGTGCGCGACGGCGTCACCTCGGCGTTCGAGCTGGAAGTCGGCACGGCGGACGTCGACGCCTGGTATGCGGCGCGGAGCGACGGGCAGGTCGTGAACCACGGCGTGGCGATCGGCCACATCCCGGTGCGGATGCAGGTCCTCGGAGACCCGGGCACCGGCCTGCTGCCTGCTGGCGTCGGCGGCAGCGGCGTGGCCACCGAGCCGCAGCTGCGCGAGATGGAGCGGCTGCTGCGCAGGGGGCTCGCCCAGGGTGCCGTGGCGGTCGGCCTTGGCAGCGCCTACACGCCGGGCGCGCCGCTCTCGGAGATCGAGCGCATGTTCCGCGTCGCCGGTGGAGCCGGCGCTTCGGCGCACATCCACATCCGCGGAGGACTGCCCGGCCTGCTCGAGACTATCGCGGCCGCACGCCGCGCCCGCGGGCCGCTGCAGATCGTGCACGTCAACTCGGTGGCCCGCGACGAGATCGAGGGCTTCCTCGCGGCAATCCAGGCCGCGCGCGACGCGGATCAGGACGTCACGACCGAGGCGTATCCCTACGGCGCCGGC
>JAEYZV010000477.1 GCA_023427865.1 Acidobacteriota bacterium | reverse complement strand
GCGCCGCAGCGTCGCCGGACGCCACGACCGCAGCCGCCACGCGCACCGAGACGGCCGGCCTGCGGCGCACAGCAATCGCGGGCTCGTCCATCGAGACCGTGTCGGGAGCGTCGACCACGCGGATGGAAAGGCTGTCGACTTCCGGGAACCGGGCGAGCTCGTCCTCGAGGACGGCCCGCCGGCCCACGAGCGTGAGCGCGAGACCGTCTTCGCGAGCCGCGGCCACCGCGCCATGGACGACGGTCCGGGGGGCATCGTCGCCCCCCATGGCATCCACTGCGATGCGCAGGCGTGTCGGGATCAGGCTTCCTCGTTGACCGGGCGCACCTGGCGACCGCGGTAGTACCCGCAGTTGGTGCACACCACGTGGGGTGGCTTCAACTCGTTGCACTGGGGGCAGGGGCCGAGGGACACGGCCTTGAGGGCGTCGTGCGTCCGGCGCTTGGCCGTGCGGCTCTTCGAATGACGTCGCTTGGGATTCGGCATGACTCGTTACTCGCGCGGCGCTCGATCGTCCGCGTTCTTCAGGAGGGACTGGAGACCCGCGAGGCGCGGATCCTCCCACCGGTGCTCACACGTGCAGGTGGCCACGTTGAGGTTGGTCCCGCACTGCGGGCACAGCCCCCGACACTCCGGCCGACACAGCGGCTTCATCGGGAGCGCCAGGTAACACTGCTCGCGCGCCACCTGCGCGAGGTCGATTCGGGGTTCGTCGTACGGAACCAGCGACGGATCGTCGTCGTCCATCTCGCGCCCGTCGTCCTCGTCGCTGTCGGCCGCCGCCCGGGCACTCGCCTGCACGGCCGTCTGCGGCACGAAGCGCAGGTCCACCGGCGTGTCGGCCGCGAAGTCGAAGGACTCGGCGCATCGCGCACACGGCAGCGAGAGCTTCGCCTGCAGTCGTCCCCGCAGGTGGTACGTCTCGCCGCTCAGGCGCTCGACATCGCCCTCGAAATGCACCGGCCCGGTGACCGCGAAATCCTCGGCAGGCACGTCGAGTGCGGCCGGCGGGATGTCGGCGACGACGGGGACGCGGTCTGCCGCGAGGGTCGTGAGGTCGATGACCATGGCGTGAACGTTCGAACAGCGAGCCCCCGGAAGGGACGCACGAACGTACAAGGATAGCAGAAGGACCGGGTTCCGGGTACCGGATAGCGAAGGCGGGGGACGGTCGGGTGCGGATTCACGCTCGCTGGACTTCGATCCAGGGGCGCGGGATGAAGAGCTCCTCGAACAGGCGGACGGCATAGCGGTCCGTCATCCCCGCCAGGAAGTCCCGCGCCGCGGCGTCGAGCCCCTCCCGCTCGACCGTCCGGGCGTCCAGCCAGGCCTCCGGCTGCTGCCGCACCTTCTCCCACAACCCGCCAAGAATGCCGGTGGCCTTGGCGAACTCGGCCGTGGCCGTTTCGTTCTCGTACACGTTCTCGAACATGAACGCCCGCAGGTCCAACAGCGCCTGCAGCACGGGCGCGCTCATCCGCAGCGAATCCAGCCCGCTGGCAAGGCTCTGCTCCACCACGTCCTTGACCATGGAGCCGATGCGCGCCGACGAGGTCGCCCCCAGCACCTCCACGGCCGAGGCAGGCAACGTGGTGGGATCCAGCACGCCAGCACGCACGGCATCGTCGATGTCGTGGTTGACGTAGGCGATGATGTCGGCCACCCGCGCAATCTGCGCTTCCAGCGTCGCGGCACGTTCCTGCGGCGGCACGTTGATCGGCAACCCGTACTTGCCCTTGGAGTGCGTCGAGATGCCCTGGCGGACCTCCCAGGTCAGGTTCAGCCCCTCCCCGCCCTGCTCGAGGACTTCCACGATGCGCAGGCTCTGGGTCGCGTGGGAGAACCCGCCGGGCACCAGCTCGGCCAGCACTCGCTCACCCGCATGTCCGAAAGGCGTGTGCCCGAGGTCGTGCGCCAGGGCGATCGCCTCGGTGAGTTCCTCGTGCAGGCGGAGCACCTTGGCGAGGGTGCGCGCAATCTGCGACACCTCGAGCGTGTGGGTGAGTCGCGTCCGATAGTGGTCGCCCGCCGGCGCGAAGAAGACCTGCGTCTTGTGCTTCAGCCGCCGGAACGCCTTGCAGTGCACCACGCGGTCGCGGTCGCGCTGGAAGGCCGGCCGGATCGCATCCTCGGGTTCCGGCCGCGCGCGCCCGCGGGTCGCGTCGCTGAATGTCGCCTGCGGCGCGAGCGTCGTGCGCTCGCGTGCCTCGAGTCCTTCACGGATGGTGGTCATTGCAGACAGGTCAGGCGGTGACGTGTGTCCCGAGCGCCTCGAGGAAACTGGTGCCGTGCACCAGAGGGGGCACGCCGAAGTTTGCGGCAATGGTCTGCCCCAGGTCGGCAAACGTTGCGCGCGTGCCGAGACTGACACCTTCGGCCACCCCTGCACCCATCATGAGGAGCGGGACGTACTCGCGGGAGTGGTCCGTGCTCGGCGTGGTCGGATCGTTGCCATGGTCGGCGGTGATGACGAGCAAATCGCCCTGCCGGAGGTGCGGCAGCAGGTCGGAGAGGCGGGCGTCGAACCGTTCGAGGTTGCGGGCGTAGCCATCCACGTCGTTGCGGTGCCCGAACAACTGGTCGAAGTCCACGAGGTTGGCCCAGATCAGCCCGCGGGGCACTTCACGCATCGCTTCCTCGATGCGGTCCATGCCCTCCTCGTCGGATGCGGTGGGCAGGTGCCGGGCGATGCCGCGCCCGGCGAACAGATCCTTGATCTTGCCGACCGCCACCACGGGATGACCGGCGTCGCTGAGGTGATCGATCACCGTGGGCGCAGGTGGCGGCAGGGCGTAGTCGTGGCGGTTGCGCGTGCGGCGAAAGCTGCCGGGATCGCCGACGAACGGCCGCGCGATCACGCGGCCGACGCCCAGGCCCTTGCCCACGATGTCGAACGCCACTTCGCAGAACCGATACAGGTCGGCGACGGGCACGACGTCCTCGTGCGCGGCGATCTGGAATACGCTGTCGGCCGACGTGTACACGATCGGCGCGCCCGTGCGCAGGTGCTGTGGGCCGAAGCGTTCGATCACTTCGGTGCCGGACGCCACGACGTTGCCGATGGCGCGACGGCCGATGCCGGTCTCGAACGCACGCATCACGTCCGGCGGGAAGCCCTCCGGGAACGTCGGGAACGGCCGGTCGAGCACGATCCCCGCGATCTCCCAGTGCCCCGTCACCGAGTCCTTTCCCGGCGACGCCTCGGCCATGCGGCCCCAGGCGCCGGCAGGCGCGCCCGACGACGCCCCCAGCGCCGGCACGAGGCGGTCGAGCCCGAGATGACGGAGCGTCGGCACGTGCAGATTCACGCGACGGGCGATGTTGCCGAGCGTGTCGCTGCCCTCGTCGCCGTACCGCGCCGCGTCGGGCAGTTCGCCGATGCCGACGCTGTCGAGCACGATCGCGACGATCCGCTCGAAGCGGACACCCATCAGCCGACTCTCACGCCTCGTGCGCGGACGACGAGAAGTAGTTGGGAACGGAACGGTTGGACCGGATCGTGGCGATCGCGTGCTTGAAGACCATGTGGTCCACGCCCTCGTGCTCGACCACCAGCGCGAACCGATCGAAGTTCTTGATGCGGCCTTCGAGCGCCTGCCCGTCCATCAGGTTGACGCGCACGATCAAACGCTCGCGGCGCGCGGAGTTGAGGAACACGTCCTGGATGTTGGGCGGCGCTGACGGCTTGGACTCGCGGTGTGCAGGCATCAGCGGGGATCTCCGTGGGCCTCGATCGACGCGCAGGCGGCGACGAAGGTCTCGTCACGCTCGCCGGCGCCGTCCAACCATATCACCCTCGGCTCCTTCCTGAACCAGATCAGCTGGCGCCGCGCGTAGTGCCGGTTCTCGCGCACGATCAGCGCCTGCGTCGCGGCCTGGTCGCGCACGCCATCGAGCATCTCGAGGATCTGGCGGTACACGAGTCCACCGAACGGATTGGCCTCGCGTGGGATTCCCGACGCCAGGTTGTCGACCACCTCCTGCACGACGCCGCGTGCCCACTGCTGCTCGACGCGGCGCGCCACTCGCGTCGCAATCTCCTCGCTCGGCAGGCGCAGCCCAATCGCCCGCACGTCGTACTCGGGCAGCGGCGACCGGGTCTCGGCGAAGTGATCCGAGAGCGTGCGTCCCGTGAGCATCCACACCTCGAGGGCGCGCACGATGCGTTTCTCGTCGCGCGGCATGATGCGCCGCGCCGAGGCGGGATCGATGCGCTCGAGCACGCGATGCAGGTACTCGACGCCCCTGCGCGCGGCCGTGCCGTGCAGGCGTCTCCGCACCTCGTCGTCGCGACCGGGCCCCTCGAACAGGCCGTCGACGAGCGCACGGAAGTAGAAACCGGTCCCGCCCACCAGCACGGGCACGCGGCCGCGGGACGTGATCTCACGGACGCGCGCCGCCGCGTCGCGCGCGTAGTGCGCGGCCGAGTACACGTCGGTCGGATCGACGATGTCGATCAGGTGATGCGGGATGCCGGCACGAGCGTCGGCGGGCACCTTGTCGGTGGCGATGTCGAACCGGCGGTAGACGGCGGTGGAGTCGCAGTTGACGATCTCACCGCCCAACGCCTGGGCCAGCCGGATGCCGAGCGCGCTCTTGCCGGTGGCCGTCGGTCCGAGCACGGCCAGGAGCAACGGCTTCATTGCGACGGCGGCTGTTCGTTGTAGTAGAAGGTCACGGTGAAGAACGCCGTCGGGGACGGGTACTCCGGCGGGAGCGGCGTCGTCGGGTTGGACCATTGCAGCGAGTTGGCCGCAGCGCGATCGAACGCGTCGACGCCAGACGGCTGCTTGATCGTGATGTCGGTGATGCGGCCGTCCTTATGGACGTTGAAGGTCACCACCACGTGGCCACGCATCACCATGGCCGCTTCCGGGATCAGCCAGTTGCGCTTGATCTGGGCGACGAAGCGGCGGATCCACGGCCCGAACTCGACGCCCTTCGTGTCGAACTGGATGTAGGGTCCGAACGGCGAGTTGCCGCCGCCGGGGTTGTTGAACGCCTCGTTCTGGACGTACTTCTCGAGGTTGCGCAGCGCCTGGCCGAGCGAGCCGCCCGGCGGACGCGTGGCCGGCGTTGCGGCCGAGGGAGAGTTCCGGGCCTGCGGGTTGGCGACGACGCCGGTGTCACCCCTGGCCAGCAGCCCGGAGTCGCCTTCGCGCACGTTCACGCCGTCGGGGTTCGCAGGCGCCTGGGAGGGCGTCGGCTGGTTCTGCGGCGGCGCTGGCGGCGCGACGCGCGCCTGCTGCGCCGGCGTCTCACGGGGCGAGTCGGAGGGCTCCGGCGCGGGTCCGCGTCCGCGCGCCAGGTCGCGCGCCGACTGCCGCTCGACGAATTCGAGCGAGTTGCCTCGCGAGAGTGGCTGGCTGTTGGTCGGCGACGGCGCGCGCTCCATCGTCTGCGCGACGCGGTCCTGGTCGGCCAGCGGTGCGTTGGCCTTCGGCTGCGCGGCCGTCATGTCGATCCGGGGCTGGACGAACACGAAGCGCGGCTGCTGCTGCCGCTGCTGCATCGCCAGCTCCTGCATGCGCTCGATCTCGGCCCGCTGCTGTTCGGCGGCAGCCTGCAGCCACTGCTGGACGAAGGGGATGCGCGGCGCGAACAGGAGAACCGCCAGCAGCCCGACGTGGAAGAACACCGAGTACATCACGGCTTCGCGCCGCGAGATCGCCGACTCCATGGTCGGCGGCTCTGGTCGGTGGTCCTCGAAATCGATCATCGTGCGGAGATTTCAGTATAGGCGGGAAAGGGCGGCGGGCCCGCTGGCGCAGAGGTCCCCTGCCCTGTTCAGGACCGTTCCGCGATGTAGAGATAGACGACGCCGAAGGTCAGAGGGACGGCCTCGCATCGAGTCAGCCCGGCCGCGCGTAGTTGCGCCAGGAACTCGGCGGGCGGCGTGAAGGTCTCGACCGATGCCGGAAGGTAGGAGTACGCCTCACCATGCCTGGAGACGAGGCGACCCAGCCGGGGCAGCACGTTGCGGAAATACCAGAGGTATGCCTCCCGGACCAGCGGCTGCCGCGGTGTCGAGAACTCGAGGATCGCCAGGCGACCGCCGGGCTTGAGGACGCGGGCCACTTCCCTGAGCGCCACCGACGGGTCCTGCACGTTGCGGATGCCGAACGCGATCGTCACGGCATCCATGCTCCCGGTGGCCGCCGGCAGGCGCATGGCGTCGCCGCGCACGAGCGGGATCACCGCGGCCCGACCCTCGGCGCGCAGCTTGCGCTGCCCCACCCGCAGCATCTCCGACGAGAAATCGATCCCGAGGACCCGCCGCACGAGGCGGCGCTTGACCATCGTGCGCGCCACGTCGCACGTGCCCGTACAGAGGTCGAGCACCTGCTCGCGGCCGGTCAGGCGGAGCCGCCGCACGGCGCGCCAGCGCCAGTACAGATCCTGCCCGCCGCTCAGCACGTGGTTCAGCAGGTCGTATCGCCCGGCGATGGCATCGAACATCCCGGCGATCCGGGCGGGGGTCTTGCCGGTGTCCGGCGTGATGCCGCCGTAGGTCGCGTTGCCGGTGTCGGTCGTCGACGCGCTCATTCGCGACCCGCCCGCGGATCCCAGACCGGGTAGAGCTGATGATCGATGTGCAGCAGCGAGAGCACCCGGCCGGCCATGAAGTCGGCGAGATCGCCAATCGTCTGCGGCCGCTGGTAGAAGCCGGGCATCGCCGGCAGGACGATGGCGCCGGCCTCGGCACAGGCGACCATGTTCTTCAACTGCGGCAGGCTCATCGGCGTCTCGCGCGGCATCAGGATCAGCGGACGACGCTCCTTCAACATGACGTCGGCGGCGCGCTCGACGAGCGATCGCGACAACCCGTGGGCGATGGCCGCCATCGTCTTCATCGAGCATGGCACGACGACCATCGCGTCGGCGCCCTTGCTGCCGCTCGCGATCCGCGATCCCAGGTCCTTGTTGCTGTGGAGCACCCAGCCGCCGCGGCGCACGCCTTCGCCCCACGTGTCCTCGAGGTATTCCTGGAGGCGGTCGATGCGCGCCTCCGGACCGAGCTCGTCGACGAGGAGACGACGGCCGAACTCGGTGATGATCAGGTCGACGTGCAGCCCGTGCTGCAGCAGCGCCGACAACGTGCGCATGGCGTAGAGCGCGCCGCTGGCGCCGGTCACCGCCACCGCGATCCGCCGCGAGGTGTCAGCCGACATAGACGCTCAGTCCCGTGGTTGCGAGATACAACAGACCGACCCACCCATTCATGTCGAACGCGCGCTTGACCTGCGACAGGTCGGACGCGCTCACGAGCGACTGCTCGAACACGAGCAGCAGCGCAACGACGCCGACGCCCGCCTGGTAGAGCGCACCGAGGCCGGCTACGACGCCAAGGGCCGCCAGGCACGCCACGGTGACGACGTGCAGCGCCCGGGAAATCCAGATCGCACGCGACACGCCGAAGCGCACCGGGATCGAACGGAGCCCGTGCGCGCGGTCGAAGTCGAGATCCTGGCAGGCGTACAGCACGTCGAAGCCGCCCACCCATGTCCCGATCGCGACACCGAGCAGCACCGGTTCCCACGAAGCGCCGCCGCCAGAGGCGATCCACCCGCCGACCGGCGCCACCGCCATGGCCAGCCCCAGAAAGAACTGCGTGGCCCACGTCACCCGCTTGGCCAGCGAGTACCAGAACACGATGGCGAGCGCAACGGGCGCGAGCAGCAGGCAGAGCGTGCTGATTTGCGCGCACACGACGAGGAACGCCGCGCTCGTGCCGGCGAGGAACAGCCACGCCTCGCGGCGCGACATCGCCCCGCGCGGGATCTCGCGCTGCGCGGTGCGCGGGTTCATCGCGTCGTAGTGCGCGTCGACGAGCCGGTTGAACGCCATCGCCGCGCTGCGTGCCGTCACCATCGCCGCCACGATCCAGCCGATGCGCGCCCAAGTCATGGGCACGGTGCGGCTCGCGAGCAGCGCGCCGACGAGGGCGAACGGCAGCGCGAAGATCGTGTGGCTGAAGCGCACGAAGGAGAGGTACGTGCGGAGGCGGTGGAACATGCTCGGGACTCGGGATTCGGGATTCGGGATTCGGGTATCGGGTATCGGGTATCGGGTCAGGCGCTCGCGCGTGTGACGAGGTCGTCGAGCCAGCGGAGGTCCGATGTGTCGGACGCGTCGGCTGCCAACCATTCTTCCACGTCCTCGACGTGCGTGGCTGGGGTTCGCACGACGGCGCGGCTGGTGGCACCTGGGCCCAGGTAGCCGAGCGCCGTGCAGCCGAGCGCCTGGGCGCCACCCCATGTCGCCGCACGCAGCAGCCGACCCGGCGCGATGCCCGGTGTCAGTCGCCGCAGCGCGGCAAGTTCGGCAAACAGGTTCAGGTCCTCCACGCTGGCGAGGCTGTCGGTGCCGAGCGCGACCCTCGCGCCCGACGCAAACGCCTCTTCCGCGGGAGGGGCACCGGCGCCGACCCACCTGTTGCTGCGGACGCAGAGCACGAGCGTCGCACCAGCGCGCGCGATCGCACGCAGTTCCTCCGCGGCCAGTTGCGTGCCGTGCACCACGAGCAACCGCTCGTGCAGCACGCCGAGCCCTCGCACGTACTCGACCGGCCGCACACCCGGCGGCATCCACTTCTCGTCCCACGCCCCGAGATCGGCGAGCAGCTCGCGGAAGGCGCCGCGCCCCGTCTGCAGGAACTCGACCTCCTCGCCGGACTCGGCCAGGTGCAGCGACGACACGCCATGCGCCTCCCTCGTCCCGCGGGCGAGGTCCTGCATGAGCGCGGCAGACGTCGAGTACGGCGCATGCGGTGCCACCGACGACACGATCCGGGCGCAGCCGTGTTCGACGAGCTGCGCCTGTGCCACCG
>JAEYZV010000435.1 GCA_023427865.1 Acidobacteriota bacterium | reverse complement strand
GTCAGTGTCGCCTTCGAGACGTTGCGCGCCATCGGGTCGCCCCACTGGCGGAACCAGCTTTCCTGCGCGGTCTGGCCCTCCACACCGCCAGTGCCGAGAGGAATGGCCCTTGGCTCGGCGGGTGCTGCGAGTGGGTAGATCGTGCCGTCCTGCGCACTGGCAATCGAGCCGAGCGCGAGCAGGATGACGAAAGCGACCGCGCGGGTCAGGCTCGGAAGCGATGCCATCATCAGGTTGTCCTCCGAATGCGAAGGTGCAGTCTAGCGGAAGCCGGCGCCAGACGACCTCACCGGCGCTCGTCGCCGTGGCCCGCTGGATAACCGACGGTCTGCGAGAGCAGCACCTGCTGGTCGTGCGTCAGCCCCAGAGCCTCGGCGATCGCGTCGCGATCGATCCAGGCACGGATGACTGCGGCCAGGCCATGTGCAGCGGCATACAGATAGACGTTCTGGCAGATGGCGCCGGCAGCGACCGAGGCATACGCCTCCGCTGGCCTGCCGGCACCATACGCAGACGCGTATGGTCAGCCACGTACACCAGGTCGAGTGGCGCCTCGTCGACGAAGTCCTGATAACCGGTCACCCGCCGCACGTCTGCCGCCGCCACGAGGACCAGAACGTTCCTCGCGGCATCGTACCGGTAGGCGCCGGCCGGCATCGCCACGTACAGATCGATCTCCTGCGCGTTGAGCGCCGTCGGTGCGGTGCGACCGCCATCTGGACGGTTGACCCCGAATGCCGCCCACAA
The DNA here is from genome assembly GCA_023427865.1 of Acidobacteriota bacterium. Lineage (GTDB taxonomy): Bacteria > Acidobacteriota > Vicinamibacteria > Vicinamibacterales > Vicinamibacteraceae > Luteitalea. The sequence continues at coordinate 3,386 of JAEYZV010000435.1, read as the reverse complement.
CAGGCCCGCAAGCAGCGGAAGCGGGAGAGCGTCGGGTGCGAACTCACGCGACGACCTACGGGCGGCAAGGGCCTCCATCAGGGCCATGCCGCCGTGCGGATCGACAACGGGTAACGCGATGGTCGATGCGCTGTTCCCGGTCGGAGGCGCCGGCCGCAGCCGCCCCATCATTCCCAGCACGATCTTGCCCACGGTCGTCATCGGTCACCTCCGACAGTTCGAGTCCGGGCGCCAGCGAGGCGCACTGGTACCGCCACCGTCATCCAGCGGCACAGTCCGGCCGCGGCGGCGTGACCTCCAGCACCGCGGTGTCCTTGTGCTTCGTATAGGCGGTGACCAGCCGGGTGCGCTGCGCGTCGGTGGGGTAGAAGGTCGTGCCATCGGGCGAGCCGGCCGATCTCACGGAACCGGCCACCGCTCGGCAACGGCGGTCTCTTCTCGACGGCGCCGGACTTACTTCGCCTGCATGGCGGCGCCGACACCGGACAGGCGTGGTTCCCGGGCGGCGACCGCCAGCGCAGCCGCGGCGATCGCAACGGTCCGGATGGCCATGGCGATGAGATGTACGCCTTGGCCGCCTGGCCGTCAAGACGGGTGGATTCGCGCATGGGACCGCCTACCCGGTCGACCGGCCTCATGCCGCCATAGATCGGACCATCGCGTCATCGCTCCCCGTCGGGCCCTCCGCTGACGGCAATCATGATCCACTCGCCCGCGTCGTTGCGCAGGTAGACCTCGGTCCACCGACCACCGATTGGCTTCGCCGCGTCGCTCTCCGACTCCACGTGAGCGACATAGCTGTAGTGGACCACGCCAGCTCGGCCTTCGAACACGCGGACGGCCAGTGGCGTCAGCTCGTAGGCGATCAGGCGGGGCGATGACGGTCCAACGGAAGCGACTGCCGCCTTCCGATCGTGAGGCGCTTCGGTGCCGGTGACCCATCCGGTGTAGTCCGGGTGAAGCGCGGGACCGATGCGGTCCATGTCGCGCGTCATCGAGAGCCTCCAGAGATCCTCGCACCGGGCCCACAGTTGCCTTTGCACGTCCCCCAGCTCAGTAGGATGCATGTTGGTTCCCCAATCTGGAGCTCCCTCAGGCGTTGATGAGCAGAACACGGCGGTTACGGAACCACACAGCGGCTAAGATGGCCTGTCGCAACAGCGTCGGTAACCGGTCAGCTCCACTTCCCAAGCGCGTTCTCACGACGCCCGCACGCCATGCCTCAGCCACACAACCTTCTGCACCTCCTCCATCTCGCGAAGGTCGTCGAATCGGCCGACGACGCGATCGTGAGCAAGAGCCTTGACGGCATCGTCCTGTCGTGGAACCAGGCTGCGGAGAGGATCTTCGGGTACACGGCGGCCGAGGCCATTGGCCAGTCGATCCGCCTGATCATCCCGGAGGACCGTCAGCCGGAGGAAGACGACGTGCTGGCCACCATCAGGGCTGGCCGATCGGTCACGCACTACGAGACGGTCCGCCGTCGAAAGGACGGGACGCTGGTGCCGATCTCCCTCACCGTGTCGCCCATTCGCGACGAGCGAGGGGCCATCGTCGGCGCTTCGAAGATCGCGCGGGACATCACCGAACACGTGCGCCTGCGATCGGTAGCCCAGGAGTACGCGGTGAACACCGAGAGACTCGCCAGCGTCGGGTCCATCGTCACGTCGGCGCTCGAGCGTGACGACATCATGCAGAAGGTGACCGACATCGCCACCGAGCTCACGACGGCACAGTTCGGCGCCTTCTTCTACAACATCAGCACGCCGAGCGCTCCCGCCGCGTACATGCTGTACACGCTCTCGGGTGCACCAAAGGAATCCTTTTCGAGTTTTCCACACCCCCGCGTGACGTCCCTGTTCGGCCCTACCTTCCGCGGCGAATCTGCCGTGCGGTTGCCCGACGTGACGAGCGACCCTCGCTACGGCCAGAACCCGCCGTACTTCGGCATGCCGGAAGGCCACCTGCCCGTGCGCAGCTACCTGGCGGTGCCCGTGAAGAGAGCGAGCGGTGAGACGCTCGGCGGGCTGTTCTTTGGGCACGCCAAGCCAGGTGTCTTCACGCAGGAACACGAGCGTCTGGCCGTCGGTATCGCGTCGTGGGCCTCGGTCGCGCTCGAGAACGCGCGGCTCTACGAGGAGGCGCAGCAGGCCAATCGTTTGAAGGACGAGTTCCTGGCGGTGCTGTCGCATGAGTTGCGCACACCCCTGAATGCGATCGTGGGGTACACGAACCTGCTTCGAGGCGGGCTGCTGACGGGGCAGAGGGTGGATGATGCCATCGTCACGCTGGAGCGCAACGCGAGGTGGCTCGCACAGATCGTCGACGACGTGCTCGACGTGTCGCGCATCGTGACCGGCAAGCTCTCGCTGAACGTGCAGACGGTCGAATAGCCGCTGCTCATCGAGAACGCGATTGCAACCGTGCGTCCGGCCGCCGATGCCAAGGGCGTCCGCATCCAGGCGACGCTGGACCCTCGCGTCGGTCCGGTATCGGGCGATCCCAACCGCCTGCAGCAGGTGGCGTGGAACCTCCTGTCCAACGCGGTGAAGTTCACGCCCAAGGGCGGGCGCGTCCAGGTGCGGCTGCAACGCGTCAACTCGCACGTAGAGATTTCAGTGAGTGATACGGGTATCGGGATCGCCCCGGACTTCCTGCCATTCGTCTTCGAGCGGTTCAGGCAGGCCGATTCCAGTGCCACGCGAGCGGCTGGAGGCCTAGGGCTGGGGCTGGCCATCGTGAGGCACGTCACCGAGATGCACGGCGGGACGGTGGAAGCCTCGAGTGCCGGGGAAGGGCAGGGCGCCACCTTCACGGTGCGACTCCCTCTGATGATCGTGAATCCCGGACAACCCCCTTCCGGTGAGCACCCGCGGACGGAGCGAATCGGTCCCGTGGGTCCATTGGCAGACCTTCAGGGGGTCAGGGTCCTCGCCGTCGATGACGAGGCCGACGCGTTGGCACTGTTGCAGGCCGTTCTCGGCGCCGCGGGTGCCGAAGTGACGACGCTGACATCAGCGCGGGACGCACTGAGTGAACTGCCGCAGATTGACCCCGACGTCCTCCTCGTGGACGTCGGCATGCCGATCATGGATGGGTACGCGTTCATCGCGGCGGTACGCGCTTCGACTGACGAAAGGGTTCGCGACATCCCCGCCGCCGCGCTCACCGCGTTTGCGCGGGCGGAGGATCGGACGCGAGCGCTTCAGGCCGGCTTCGAGATGCATCTGGCCAAGCCCGTCGATCCCGGTGAACTGGTGGCATCGGTCAGGACGCTCGTGCGCCGCTCGCGACTGCAACGTTCGTGAGCAGCGGCGTGGCCCCACTCGGGCCGGGGGAACGAGGGGGCGAGTCGTCACCGGCACGCATGTCGGCCCTTACGAGAC
>JAEYZV010000422.1 GCA_023427865.1 Acidobacteriota bacterium | reverse complement strand
AAGCTGAAGTCCGGCGGCATGACGCCGACGACGGTGCGCGGGACGCCGTTGATGGTGACCGCCTGTCCGACGATGTGGGGATCGGCTTGCAGCGTGGTGCGCCACAGCCGATCGCTGACGATGGCGCTGCCATCGTCGTCCGACGCAGATGCACCGGCGAGGAAGGCGCGGCCGAGTGCCGGATGCACACCAAGCGCCCCGAAGAAGTTCGGACTCACGTCCAGCGTGGCCACCTGTCTCGGTTCGCCGCGCCCGGTGAGCAGCGCGTCGTTGGACCTGTAGGCGGTGAGATCGTCGACGGTCGTGACCGACCGACGCACCGCGTCGAACGAGCCGGGCGTCCAGGTCCAGAAGGTTCTCGGGCCGCGCTCGGTCTGCTGCGCAGCCGAGACGATCACGAGTCGCTCCGGATCTGCGTAGGGCAACGGACGCCACAGGACGCCATAGGCCACCGAGAAGATCGCCGCGTTGAGTCCGATGCCGAGCGCGAGCGTCGCGAGGGCGGCGAACGTGAACGCGCGGTCGCGCCGCATGAGGCGCAGCGCATGCCGAACGTCCTGCGCGAATGCCTGGACCGACGGGAACGTCCACGGCTCGCGCGCTTCCTCTCGAAGTCGCAGCGGGTTGCCCACCTTGTGGCGCGCCGCGGCCTTCGCGCTTTCGGCGGTCAGGCCATCGGCGTCGGCGAGGGCGCGCGCCTTCATCTCCTCGTGGAAGCGCAGTTCCTCTTCCATCTCGCGGTCGAACTGGTGTCGCTGGAACAGGAACAACAAGCGTCGGAGCATCGATGCCACGGCCTTCTCCGGGATCAGGGCACTAGGTGGTCTTCATCACGCGCATGATCGCGCCCGACACCTGGGAGAACCGCGACGCCTCGACGCCGAGCTGCTTCTTTCCGGCAGCCGTCAGCGTGTAGAAGCGCGCGCGCCGGTTGTTCGCCGAGATCTTCCACTCGGCCGACACCCAGCCCTTGACGAGCATCCGCTGCAGGGCGGGATACAGCGAGCCCTCCTCGATGGTCAGCACGTCGGCCGACAGCATCTGGATGTGCTGCGCGATGCCGTACCCGTGCATCGACTCGATCGACAGCGTCTTCAGGATCAGCATCTCGAGCGTGCCCGGCAGCAGGTCGGTCTTGCCCTTGGTCTTCGGGATCTTCATCAGTCGCCCTTTGCATAGACGGACTATGGGTGCGGGAAGTTTCGTCCGCCGCGGCCGCAGCTGTCAACCGCTCACAGGTAGCTCAGCCACCTCGATCGACGACGACGCTTGACGTCGTCGAACCAGCGGCACAGCGGGTACGTGAGGAGCACCACGACGATCCAGACGACGTACACCGCGCCGAGCGGCAAGCCGAAGTCGGCAGGAAAGGCCTGTGAGGAGCCGCCCATCGAGGGGAACGGGCCGGACAGGAAGGCGAGCCTCGCATCGCCATGGCGCGCCCACGCCAGGCACGACGCGACGAGATGCGCCAGCAGGAAGTGCGTGAAGTAGTAGAAGAAGGGGACGCGGCCGATCACGGCGAGCGGGTTGGTCGGTGCGAGCGCGCGGCGATCGAACCAGGCCAGCGCCAGGAGTACGGGTCCCATCGTCATCAGCAGGAACAGCAGCGATGGCGGGTACTTCGTCGTGCGCAGGAACGACAGCAGCGTCATCATCGGCGTCGCCTGTGTGGCCCACGGCTGCGGGTCGCCATAGCCGTTGATCCACCGCAGCACGAGGAACGCCATCGACAGCGCGACGCCCACCACGACCAGCAGTCGCTGGCGCCGGTGCGCGTCCATCTCGAACAGGGCGCCCGCGCCGTACCCCACCGCCATCAGCCCGGTCCATGGCAGCACGGGATAGCCGACGACGACGACCGCGCCGGCGATGATGATCGCGCCCTGCTCGTGCAGTGCGGTCCAGATGGGCGCGAGCGCGCCGAGATCGCGTGCGCTGACCGGATCGAGCAGGTTGTGCAGGACGACAACCGCAAGCCCGAGTGCCGCGACGACGCGCGGCGGCAGGAAGATCAGGCCGGCGAGTACGATCATCGACACGCCGATCGCCCACAGCACGAGCAGCAGCACGGGGTCGGGCCCGAACAACCGGAAGTTCAGCGCGAACCGGAGCGCGACGACTTCGGCGACGATCAACCACAATCCGCGGCTGACGAGGAAGGCGGTCAGCTGAGGACGCGAGCCGTTCCGTCGCCGCTTGAGCGACACGGCCACGCCGGCGAGGAACACGAACGCAGGTGCGCAGACGTGCGTGATCCAGCGCGTGAGGAACACAGCCGGTGTCGTCCGCGTCAGGTCCTCCGGCGAGAAGGTCATGGCACCCGCGTGCACGAAATCGCGCACGTGGTCGAGCGCCATCACGACCATCACCAGGCCGCGAAGCGCGTCGATGGAAACCAGCCGGTGTGCCGGCCGCGTGTTGAGCGCCATGGCGTGCGCGGAGGTATATCAGATGTCGGTTGCACGAACGGAACACGGAAGGGACGGTATGGCGAAGCTCGTGTTCGGGATGAACCAGTCGCTGGATGGCTACGTCGATCACATGGCGTTCGGGCCGAGCGCCACGCTCTTCCGCCACTTCATCGAGGAGGCTGAGGGGCAGACCGGCAGTATCTACGGTCGTCGCATGTACGAGGTGATGCGCTACTGGGACGACGAGCATCCCGAGTGGGATGCGGCGGAACGGGCGTTCGCCGCGGCGTGGCGCCGGCAGCCCAAGTGGGTCGTCTCGCGCTCATTGAAGGAGGTCGGTCCAAACGCGACGCTCGTCGGCAACGACCTCGAGGGCGCGATTCGCGAGTTGAAGGCCCGGCACGTCGGCGAGATCGAAGTCGCTGGTCCGGACCTGGCGCGAAGCCTCACCGACCTGGGCCTTGTCGACGAGTATCGGATCTACCTGCATCCAGTCGTGCTCGGCGAGGGCAAGCCCTACTTCGCCGGACCCAGGCCGCCGCTTCGCCTCGTGTCCAGTGATCGAATCGAGGATGTGCTCAGACTGGCCTACGTGCCTGCGTGACGCGCCGACAGGGCGTTTCTCCCGCTCGGCGACGTCACTCGCCGGAGGGCGCAGCGTCCAACGCCTCGAGCTTCCTCCGGTACCACTCGCGTTCGACGCGGGTGACAGCGGCCGCTAGTGCGCGCTCGAATGCCTCGCGAGCCTCGTTCCGCCGCCCGCCCCTGCTCAGCAGTTCCGCCCGCACGGCGTGGTAGGGGTGATAGCCGTCGAGCGGCAGCGCCTCGAGCAGATTCAGCCCGGCGTCCGGCCCATCCATCTCGGCAATGGCGACCGCTCGGTTCATGGCCACCACCGGAGTCGGCGTGAGGGCGTACAGCTGGTCGTAGAGCGCGACGACCTGCCGCCAGTCGGTCTCCTCGAACGCGGCGGCGTCGGTGTGCACCGCCTGGATGGCTGCCTGAAGCTGGTACGGGCCGGGGCGATTCCACCGCAGGCACTGACGGACGATGCCCTGTCCTTCGGCGATCCTCAGGAGATCCCATCGGCGTCGATCCTGATCGGCAAGCGGCACGAGCAAGCCGTCGGGGCCCGTGCGCGCCCCGCGTCGTGCGTCGGCCAGCAGCATGAGTGCCAGCAGGCCGAGCACTTCGGGTTCGGACGGCATCATGACGGCGAGCAGGCGGCCGAGACGGATGGCCTCGTCGCACAATGCCGGGCGCACCAGGTGCTCGCCGCTGCTCGCCGCATATCCCTCGTTGAAGATCAGGTAAACCACGGCGAGCACGTTCGTGAGTCGCGACGGGAGTTCGCGAGCGTCAGGCACGCGATACGGAATGCCGGCGTCTCGGATCTTGCGCTTGGCCCGCACGAGGCGCTGCGCCATTGTCGCGTCGGGCACGAGGAAGGCGCGCGCGATTTCGCCGGTCTCGAGCCCGCCGAGCAGCCGGAGCGTCAACGCGACCTGGGCGGCGGGTGCCAGGGCGGGATGGCAGCACGTGAAGATCAGGCGCAGGCGATCGTCTTCCACGGCCTCCTCCAGTCCGGCGTCGGGTGCGGGCGGTGCCGATGTCGCCCACGGGGCGGCCGCGTGCCGCTCGTCCCGCGTCGCTTCGCGGCGCAGCCGATCGATGGCCCGGTTGCGCGCGGTCGTGATGATCCAGCCCGCGGGACTTGGTGGGACCCCGGTCAACGGCCAGCGCTCGGCCGCGGCCGCGAAGGCGTCCTGGACCATCTCTTCGGCCGCGTCGATCGAGCCGCACGTGCGGACGAGCACGCTCACGGCCCGACCGTACTCGCGGCGGAACACGTCGCCGATCTGCGCCTCGATCGGCCGGGTCTGCTCAGTCGCCATGCTGGAAGGGACGCACTTCGACCGCCAGCCCGGAGGGATGCCCATCGAGCACGAGCGCCTCGGACAGCCGTCGGGCCCAGCCCAGCGCGGCGTCCAGGTCGGGGGCGTCGATGACCGTGAACCCGCCGATGTGCTCCTTGCCCTCGATGTAGGGGCCGTCGGTGACGAGCGTCTGCCCGTCGGCCACCCGCACGACCGTGGCCGTGTCTGCCGGATGAAGGCCACCGGCGAACACCCACGCGCGGGCCCGTCGCAGGTCGTCGTTGAGCCGGCCGATGCGCTCCATCACCGGACGGAGCTGTTCAGGAGACGGCGCAGGACCGTCGGGCTGGTAGATGCTGAGCAGATAACGCTTCATGTCGTGCCGTCCTTCGGTGAGTGCCGGTGAATCTACCGGACTTCACTCTCCAGACGAACCGGACACGCCCATTTCGACACCGCGCGGTTGCAGGGCGCCGCTCCCCGGCCGAGGCAACCCAGCGCCGCCCGGGCAGCCACTCGCGGCGGCTCCACAAGGCTCGGATTGCGCAGGCCACGTTGCGTTCTGCAGTCGGCGCCTCGTCGTTGATCCCTGTAAGCCCTCCGGAAGCAAATTGTGAGTCAAAGGTTACCCATAGCCGGGTCCGACGCCGTGTGCGCGCGCGATGGCGCACACCGCTGCCGTGGCCCTCGAACGGAAGGTGAGTCATGAGTCGCCTGTGTGGACGCCTGATCCTGTGCTCTCTGCTATGTGCTCCTGTCGCATCGAAGGCAGCGGCGGCCGCGGAATGTTTCGCCACGATTGCCAGCGGCAACGGCGCGAGCTACTTCAAGGTCTGCATCTCCGATCGCGGCAACGTCGTCAGTTTCGAAACACCCGCCGGATACGAGCAGGCGATCAGCGGGGATGGGTACGTCCTCTGCAGCGCCGGGCGGTCGGGCCAGGTCGTTCACGGCTGGGATGCCGGCGGATTCGGCCAGGCCGGGTTCGCCGCGCCCTTCATCGATCAGCCGAATGGGCCGGATACCCTGCCGCTCACGATCACGCGCGTGACGCTCGACGGCGTTTTCGAAGTGGTGCAGAGGTTTGCCTTCGACGGGCTCGAGAAGGACCTCACCGTCAGCATGCAGGTGAGGAATCTCACCGACGAGCCACGCTTACGCGCCGAACTGGCCAGGTTCCTCCGCATGTCACCGAACCAGTCGGTCGAGACCGGGAGCCAGCACGGAGAGAACAACGCGACCCGAACGGCTGACTCGGTGCTGCTCTGGGACGACAGCGACGACGATGGGCCGCAGGGGCCGGCATTCGGCGTCGGGCTGACGGCCCGCTCCTTCCAGACGCGGCACTCCGTCGTCGTCGAAGATCACGACGACTGGAACCCGGCCGACTCGGACGGACCGCAGCGGGCTGAAGGTTGCACACCGATTGCGAAGATGACCCCGAGGCTGGGGCTGCGGGATCAGCAGGGGCGTGTGACGTACGAGGTCGGCACCATCGGCGGCCACGGGGCGCGTCGCGTGGCGTACCTGTATCGCCATTTCTGAGCGCCGTCACCTCCTGCTCCAGACGCTGGAGCGCGGCGTAGGTGAGAACACACTGAGACGGCCTTCGCGCGCGCTCGTCCAGAGATGCGGCAGCGCCATTCTGATGACGGGCGCAGGAACCCTGCGCGCCTGCTCACAGAATCACGTTCGTCCTGATGTCGCCCGAGTGCACGAACTTGCGGAAGTAGCGCGCCGTCTTGTTCTCCCACTTCGGGCTGTGGTCGCGCAGGCCATCGTGCGCGCCCCATGTTCCGGGGAACGCGCGGCGCGTGAGATCGGCCAGCGACACGTTTGCCGGTGCCGATGCGAGCGCGGCCTGGTAGGCGTTCACATCGGCGCCGGGCCCGGTGATCGCCGAGAGCGGCGTGACGACGCGACGGCTCGGGAAGACGAGCGGCCCGGGGTCGGTGCCGGGCGTCGGCTCCGGCCCCGTGGATGCGCCGTTGTCGGACGTCTCGTCCTCCGAATCGGCGAAGTGCTCGGCGATGGCCGTGATCAACAGGAGGAGCACGATCACCGGTGCCGCGCCGGGGATGAGCCAGGCCCACCCGGGCACCTTGCCCGGAAAGTCCGTCAGGATGTCCTCGAAGTCGAGCACATCGTGGCTGCCTGGCGTGAGGTACGTGGCGTGGCTGCCCACGGCGACGTACACCACGAGGTCGTCGCGCGCGCGATCCCGATCGAGCGGCAGCCGCTTCAGCTCGTCGTTGTCGTTGAACTCCTCGTGCACGGACGTGATGACCGTGTGCGCGACGATCTCGTCGAGTGCCTTCGTGCCGGCGGCGACTTCCTCGAGATCACGGCGAACGAACACGACGCAACAGCCTTCGTTGTCGCCCTCGTGCTCGTTGGAGAAGATCGAATCGGCGGTCTGCAGGTAGTCGTTGAAGGCGTACAGGAAGTAGTACTCGAGGAACACGTAGTTCCGAAGGGCATCCCACGCGCGGAAGACGAACTGCCAGGGCGGCGGGATGTCGGCGAGCACGGCGGCCTGCGCGGCCTCATCGCCGGCCTCGACTGCCGCGATGAATCGCCGCAGGATCTCGCGCTTGGCACTGCTGGTGAACGGGACGTTGCCGCCGCCTACGTTCCGGAAGAACGAATGTTCCACCGCGAACCGCCCCCACAGCGCATCGTCTGGTCGGTCGGCCTGCAGCTCGTGCTTCAAGGCCTCGAAGAGGAACCGCATCTCGGCGCGGACCACGATCGGATGGCGCGGCACGCGCGGGTCACCCGGTGACGGGTTCGGCAGGCCCTGAACGGTCGTCGAAGCACCGAAGAGCTGCGACGAACGGTCGAAACCGCCGCCATGCGTGTACACGCTGCCCGACGAGATTCGCGCCTGCACCTCGGCGCCCGTCGTGGGATCGTCGAGCACGGTGGTCGCGAGCGCGCTGGCCGGCACGGTGTCCGATCCCGTGCGCACGATGGGCGGCTCGAACCGCGAATTGCCGACCTGGATGCGCAGCGTGTCCCGCGTCGGCTCATCGAGCGTCGCCATCACGGCCGGCGGCACCGTGAACATCGCCTCGAAGTCGACCGGGTGGAAGCGCTCGGCTTCGTGAAAGCGAATCTCCGGATACCACGCGCTCGCCAGCTGCACGACGGTGTCGTGGCGCAGTGGTCCCGTGAGGTTGAACGCGCTCGCCACGGCCACGTCGGCATGTGCCTTCAAATCAAGCATGGGGTTCTCCCGGAGCCTGTGCGGCGATGGCGAGATCGCGGGCGAGCTCGGCCAGTGGAGTCAGCCGCGATTCGTACAGGCGGCGGAGCGGCTCGAGCGCCGCGGCACAGGGCCGATCCAGGTGCGACGACGCCTCTTCGGCTCTGGCCACGAGCGCCGCGTAGCGAGCAGGATCGACCGCCTGGAGCAGCGCGAGGAACTTCGTGGCCTCTGCGAGAAAGCGGTCGGCGTCGGCGCGATCCTGGCCGAGCATGAACGTGGCGAACGCCCGGCCAGCCTGCACGGCGGCCTCGTGCGCGGCGACGGACTCCGCCGAGAAGGGACTCCCCGCCTGCCCTTCGCTCCAGCGCCTCGTCCAGGCCGTCACGGCAGCCGTCATCAGCTGTCTCGCCTCGACCATCGCAGCACCCCCGAGGCCCTGCACGCGCTTGGCGCATTCCGGGTCGATCGGCAGCGGTCGCGGCAGCGGGAAGAGATCGTCGAGGAAGCGCGTCGCGTCGTCCTTCCGCAGGACCTTCACCGTCAGGCGACGGGCGCGCATCTTCGGTGGATCCGGTGTGACCGCCGCCGAGTGGTGGCCGAGGAAGAGCGTCGTCACGGGCAGCGACAGTCCCGGCTGCAGCGCGGGTTCGTATGCCCGCAGCACGTCGTTCACCCACATCGATCCCTGCCCGTGCGTATGCCAGCGGAGGTGGAGGCGAAAGAGACCGCTCGCGGATTCGAGCGGGATGCTGGCGGCCATGGGCGTGCCGCCGATCCAGAGCTGGAGTCTCAGCAGCGGACCGAGGAACGTCGCGATGACGCGAACGGCCTGCCCGTCGAGACGGACCTGCACGTCGAGCTGGTCCTGCGCGCTGCCGAAGACGACGACATCGAGCCGGATGTCGATGCCAATCACCTCGAGAAGCGTGCGCTCGAGCGTGTAACTGAGCGAGTGCCCGGGAGCGATCGCGAAACCGCGCTCGTCCGGCGGCGGCGTCGGCTGCACGACCAGGCCGTTCGGCAACGCCGTGAGCTCCCCGGGCGGCGCGCTGAAGTTCGCCGGGTTGCCGTCGAGGAACTGGTGGTGGAACGCCGGAGTCCAGACGTGCACGCGCTCGCCTCCTGTCGGTTGTACCGATACGAACGCTGGCCAGGCGCGAACAGAACTCCTCGTGCCGTCGCTGCGTCGCGGCGTGGACGCCACGAGGTCGGACGCCTATGATGGTCGCTGCCCCGAAACCCGGTTTCCCCGGACCGCCCCGCGCCCTGCGGCAGGACGCGCGATGCCCGACCGTTGCGAAAGGAGAAGCCGCCATGGCGAAATGGACGTCCTGCCTCCTGCTGGCACTCGTGCTGTCCGGCTCACCGGTTTTCACGCAGTCGGCCGACCCCGTCACCGGCCGCTGGGGGGCGAAGGGCGCCACATTCTTCGACCTGCGGTTCGACGGCAAGCAGGCCGTGTCGGGCACCGTGTTCTGGCGGGGGGACGGGGAAGCGTTCCGCTCACCGGTGCGCAAGGGCACGTTCGACCCGCGCACGCGCGCCCTGCGGCTGGAGGGCGAGGCACGGCGGCCGGACGGCACCACGCGGACGTACGTGATCGAAGGCACCGTCGCTGGGGACGTGATCAGCGGCCGCTTTACGGCTGGGGACGACGGCGGACCATTCGAGTTCTCGCGGATCGCGCCGCCCTCCGTCCCGAGCGCCGAGGCGAGACAAGCCGACTTCGATGTCCACAAGGGGGACTTCGACTACCTGCTCGGCGAGTGGGAGTTCAAGGCCGAGAGCAAGGAGTACGGGAGTTTCCGCGGCTACTGGACGGCCGTGCGGCTCGACGAGGGGCAGATCATCGACGAGTACCGCATCGTTGGCGACAGGGACGAGACCTACTACGTCACCACCACCTTACGGAACTACAACAGCGCGCTCGGACGCTGGGAGCTGATGGGCTCGGACGCGGGCGCCGGCCTGCAGGACTTCGGAACCGGTCGCAAGGTAGGCAACGAGATCCACATCGAGCAGAAGTTCGGCGTCGCCAGCGGCACGCCTTCCGTGTGGCGCATCCGCTACTTCGATATCGGTCCGGACGGCTTCTCCTGGACCGCCGACCGCTCCGACGACGATGGAAGGACCTGGGAGCGTGAGTACCAGACCATCCAGGCGCGTCGCATCGGTCCGCCGCGGTCGCTCGGCGCCCTCGCGCCGCCGAAGAATGCCGGCCGGTGATCGATCTCCCGTCAATCGCCGCGCAAGGCGGTGGCGGGGTCCACGCGCGCCGCACGCCAGGCCGGCGCGACCGACGACACGACGGCGCCGAGCGCCATGACGACCGCCACGACAAGCGCCAGAACGCCGCCGCTCGCGCCGAGCAGGAGACTCTCGGTGAGCAGCTGTTGCACGATTCGCGGGCGGTCCGCGCCCAGCGCCGAACGCACCGCCAGTTCGCGCTGCCTCACCGTGGCGCGGGTGAGCAGCAGATTGGCGACATTGGCGCAGCACATGAGCAGCACGAGGCCGACGACGCCGATGAACAAGAGGGAGGTGTCGCGAAGTTCGGGACCGAACACCACGTCGCGCATCGGCTCGAGGCGAACGGTCCGATCGCGATTCGTGTCGGGGAACTCGCGAGCCAGGCCCGCCGCAACGGCGCCGATGTCGTCCTGCGCAGCCTCGAACGTGATCCCCGGCTTCAGGCGGCCGATGGCGACGAGCCCGTGATTGCCCCGGGCGCGCGGCGGCGCACCCACGGCTGGCACCAGTGCCCAGATGTTGCTGCGCCCGATCACCTGTGCTGCCTTCGGCACGACGCCGACGATGGTGAACGGATCGCCGTCCAGCATCACCGTGGCGCCCATCACGCGCGATCGGCGTTGAACCGCTCGCGCCAGAACGATTCGGCCAGCACGACCACGCTGCGTCGCTCGACATCGTCGGCAGGTTCGAAGGCACGCCCCGCGACGGGTGCGACGCCGAGCGCTGTGAAGATCTCCGACGTGACCCACTGCCGCGACACCGTGTCGGGCAGGCCGTCGCGATTGCCCATCACCATGCCGCCGACGTTGGGCACGAACGCGCCGATAGACGCGAACGTGTGGCTGCGGTCCACCCAATCGAGCATGTTGGGCGCCGAGACGAGCCCCCGGCGGTCGGCCGGCGTCTGTTCCCAGACCAGCACGAGCGCCGGCACGGCAAGCGCTGACTGACGGGCCGTCGGCGCTCATCGCACGGCGCGTGCGCGCGAGGCCGGGGCGAGCGGCCTGCGCGCGGCGGGTGCCGCCGCATGTCGTGCGTCCCTGTGACGAGAGCGAGTGTGAAGCGCCTCAGCGAGGCTGTACCCGGGAGGCGGTCACTTCATCTGCGTCGTACATCACCGCGAGACGGCTCACGCCGCCAGCGTCATCCCGGCCGAACGCCACGCGCACGCCCGGCCCGGCCTCGTCAGGCCCTCGCGGCCTGCCTCAGCGCGCGTCCAGCACGGCCTCGAGCTTGTCGAAGGCATCGCTCCACCCGGGCGTCATGCTGGTCTTCATCGCTGCGAACGTGCCGCGCTCCTCGGCCGTGGCGGCGCCGAGGACTTCCCAGCGCACCGTCACGCGCGTTTCCTCCGTGCCCTCCGGCGTGAACGTGACCGTTGTCAGGAGACGATCCGGATAGGTGGGCGCAAAGGACGGCTTGCACAGCGCGCCGCTCGCATCGGTGAAATGCTGCGAGTAGACGAAGAGGTCGAAGGGACGCACGGTGCGGTAGTCGATCCTGCCGTGCTTCGTGCTGCCATCCGCCGTCGTCATGACCCACAGCGCACTCCCGCCTTCCCTCACATCGACGCGCAGGAACGACATCGTCGAACCGGCAGGTCCCATCCACTTCACGTAGTGTTCCGGGACCACCCACATCCCGAAGACGGTCCTCTGGTCCGCGGCGAACGAGCGGTTGACGAGGAACACGTCGTCGCGCCCCTGCATCTGCTCGAGATACTCGCCGAATCGGTCCCAGGTCGACTCTCCGCCCGCACGCTTGATGAACGACCGGGCTTCGCGCGCGGCATCGGCCGTGGCCAGGGTCATCGTCAGGTCCATCTCGGTGCGGCCGTCGTGCTCACGGAAAGTCACGGTGACGCGGAAGAGCGGTTCGCGCTCTTCGGTGGCGCCGTGGTCGTAGACGAGCTTCGCGTGCGGTTCGACGACGTGGTACGTGGTGATGTTCGGGTAGTCGGTACCGTCAGGCCCGTGCATCGTGTAGACCCACGTGCCTCCGGGGCGGACGTCCTTGCTCGTCGTCGTGAGCGTGAAGCCGCGCGGTCCCCACCACTGGGCCGCGTGCTCCTCCTTCACCCACGCGTCCCAGACGAGTGCGACGGGCGCATCGAACACGCGGACGAGTCGGAG
>JAEYZV010000359.1 GCA_023427865.1 Acidobacteriota bacterium | reverse complement strand
ATCGTGACGATTAAGCGCCCCACCCCGGCGCCGCCGGCGAGGCCGGCGACGCTCGCGCCAACGCCGATCACGAGGCTCCACTTCACGTAGTGCCAGCCGATCTCGGTGTTGCGGTAGCCGAGCGCCTTGAGCGCGGCCACCTGCTCGCGCTGCACCGACACGATGCGCGTCAACGCGACGTTGAGCAGGAAGGCGGCGATGGCCATGAAGATGAGCGGCACCAGGGTGCCGAAGCTGCGCAGCTGCGCGAGTTCGTTGCTCAGCGACCAGTCCGACATCTGGAGCCGGCGCGGAATGGCGCCGAGGCCGCCGTACGGGCGCAGCACGCGGTCGAGCGCGGCGATGACCTCGTCCTCGTTCGCGCCCGGCGCGAGGGTGAGCGCGACGTCGTTGAAGCCGCCCTCCATGTCGAACGCCGCGCCGAGCGCCTGCCGATCCATCCAGAAGATGCCGTAGCGTTTCGCATCGGGGATGACCTCGCCGGGACGCACGGTGTAGACGTACTCGGGCGAGAGCGCCACGCCGACGACCTGCAGCTCGCGGCGGCGGCCGTTGACGAGCGCCGGAACCGTGCTGCCCGGCCCGAGTCCGTGCGCGAGCGCGAACCCCTCGCTGACGAGGATTTCGTCGGGCCGTCCGGCGGCAAGGTAGCGCCCGCGGCGCAGGAAGACGTCGTTGAGCATCGCGCGCCGCGGCACCGGCAGCGACACGAGGCGTGCCGTGGCCGGGTCCTCGAGCCCGGCGATGTCGAGCGTCGCGTCGGCCACGACGCGCAGTTCCAGCTGCGACACGCCGGGGATCTCGGCAATCCGCGGTCCGAGCGCCAGCGGTGCCCGGATGACGTTGGCGAACACGTCGGCGAAGCGGTAGCGCTCGTAGTAGGTGCGCTGGGTGAGCTGCAGCGACGAGAACGTCGAGAAGTACGCAACGAGCATCGTCAAGCCCACGGCCATTACCGCGGCGATCGCCAGGGCCTGGCCCTTGAGTCGCTGGAGATCACGCAGCAGCTTGCGATCGAGGGCGCGGACCATGGTTCACCAGGACAGGCTGCGCGGCGGCACGCGCACCGTGTTCTCGCGCACGGACGTGATGCGGCCGTCGGCGAGCGTCACGACGCGATCGGCCATGTCGGCGACCGAGGCGTTGTGGGTGATTACCGCCGTGGTGGTGCCGAGTTCGCGGTTGACGCGGTCGATGGCCTCGAGCACCAGCACGCCGGTGGCGCTGTCGAGGGCTCCGGTCGGCTCGTCGCAGAGCAGCACGTCGGGCCGCTTGGCGATCGCGCGCGCGATGGCGACGCGCTGCTGCTCGCCGCCCGACAGCTGCGACGGGAAGTGATCGAGGCGTTGATCGAGTCCGACGAGGCCGAGTGCCTCCTCCGGGGTCATCGGGTCGTCGGCGATCTCGGTGACGCGAGCGCCGTTCTCGCGCGCGGTGAGGCTGGGGATCAGGTTGTAGAACTGGAACACGAAGCCGACGTGCTCGCGCCGGTAGGCGGTGAGGCCGGCCTCGTCGGCGGCGCTGAGCACGTGGTCGCGGTAGATGACCTCGCCGCTCGTCGGCACGTCGAGGCCGCCGAGGATGTTGAGGAGCGTGGACTTGCCGCTGCCGGAGGCGCCGAGCAACACGAGCAGTTCGCCCTGGAAGAGGTCGAGGTCGACGCCCGCGAGCGCGCGCACCTCCACCTCGCCCATGCGATAGACCTTCGTGAGCCCGCGGGCGCGGAAGACGGCCTCAGCGGTCACCGACTCCTGCCGTCACGGGCGCCTGCGAGAACGCCGGCAGCGTGAGCGAGAACACCGTGCCGCCATCGGGCGGGCACGCCACCGAGAGCGTGCCGCCGTGCAGTTCGGCGGTGCGCTGGGCAATGGACAGTCCGAGCCCGCCGCCGCGACTCTTGGTCGTGAAGAACGGCTCGAACACCTGCTCGCGGATCTCCTCGGGGATACCTGGGCCCGTGTCGCGCACCTGCACTTCCACCATGCCATCGGGCGCGGGCGCCATCGAGACGGTGATGCGTCCGGTCCCGTGAAGCGCCTGTGCCGCGTTGAGCACGAGGTTGAGCAGCGTGGCGCGCGTGAGGTCGGTGTCGGCATTCACGTGCAGCGGCGGTCCCTGGGTCTCGAAGGCGATACCGTGATGAGCGGGGTCCTGCCGAACGTGGGCGATGACGTCGGTGACGAGTGCGGCCAGATCGGCGTCCACGGGACGGGGTGGTCGCGGACGCGCGAAGAGCAGCAGGTCGTTGATCAGCTCGTTGAGCGACTCGGTGCGAGACAGGATTTCCTGCATGACCGCTCGCTCGGGATCGTCGGGCGCACGCCGACTCATGAGCACCTGCATGGCGCCGCGGATGCCCGCCAGCGGGTTGCGTACCTCGTGCGCGAGCACCGCGGCCATCTGCCCGACGCGCGCGAGCGCGGCCTGGTGCGTCAGACGTTCCTCGGCAGCCTTGCGCGCGGTGACGTCGGCCCTGATCGCGATGTACTGGTACGGCTTGCCGTCGTCGTTCACGAACGGGACGATCGTGGTTTCCACCCAGTAGAAGTGCCCGTCCTTGGCGCGATTGCGAATCTCGCCGTGCCACACCTCGCCGCGTGCGATCGTCTGCCAGAGATCCCGGATGAACTCCGGCGGGTGGTAGCCCGAGTTGATGAGGCGATGGTCTTGGCCAAGGAGTTCCTCGCGCGAGTAGCCGGAGATCTCGACGAACTTGTCGTTGGCGTACGTGATGCGGCCCTTCACGTCCGTGATGGCGACGATTGCGGCGGCGTCGAGCGCGCGCTTGACGTCGCCGAGCTGATCCAGGTGCGTCATCGACTCACGCTCGAGGCTGACGAAACGCCGCACGACGACGCCGGTGATCACGAACACGGCAATCATCAGCGGCCGGTTCACGAAGACGGCCGCAGGGATCTCGTCGGACCAGCCGACCGCCACGTCGACGAGCGCCAGCACCGACGCCCCGGCGGCCGCCACGAGCGGGTACGGCCGCCAGGGACTCCAGAGGCCGAGCAGGATCACGCCGACGTACAGCATGCCGATGGCACTGCCCATGGAGACCTTGAGGTCGACCGCGAACACGACCGCCGCCAGGACGACCGCGAGGATGTGGAGCGCGTGGGAACGTGGCTCCGTCAGGCGGAAGGGGGTGGGCACGGCGGGGGGCCAAGCTAAAAAAAGTGCGGGGCGGGCGGGGCCC
>JAEYZV010000193.1 GCA_023427865.1 Acidobacteriota bacterium | reverse complement strand
CACGTAGACGCCGGGCCTCGCCCGGCGCGCAACCCGTCGCCCAAGGGGCGACGGCTACGTACTCGCCGGGGGAGCGACTGTCGTAGTTGTATTGGTACTCTTCACCGCCGTACAGATCAGCATTCCCGGAGCCGCAGGCCGATTCATGACGACCACGAGTGACGTGCAACCCGACGAGACTCACCCTCAGCCGGCAGTCCGCCGGAGGTCACGGTTGTGGCAATGGGTGCTCGGCGCCCTGCTGCTCGTGGGTGGCGCGAGCCTGGTCTGGTACTACGACTTCGGCAAGCCGGCGCCCGGACCGCCGGGTGGGTTCGCCCGACGCCGCGGGCCCGACGAGAAGCCCCCGGTCCGGGTGGTCACCGCCGAGCGACGTGACATCGGCGTGGCCCTGCGAGCCCTCGGTACGGTGACGCCGATAAATACCGTCACGGTGCGCAGCCGGCTCGATGGCGAACTCATCCGCGTGCATTTCACGGAGGGACAGCGCGTCCGCGAGGGTCAACTGCTTGCCGAGATCGACCCCCGCCCGTACCAGGTCGCGCTCGAGCAGGCGCTCGGCGCGCGCGCCGAGAACCAGGCGCGGCTGAACAACGCCAGGACCGACCTCGACACGTTCAGATCGCTCTCCGAGCGCGAACTGATCCCGAGGCAGCAGCTCACGTCGCAGGAGGCACTCGTCAAGCAGGTCGAGGGCAGCGTCCAGTCCAACGACGCGCAGGTGAACAACGCGAAGCTGCAGCTGTCGTACACGCGCATCACGGCACCCATCTCGGGCCGGCTCGGCCTCCGCCAGGTGGACGCCGGCAATCTCGTGCGCTCGGGCGACGCCAACGGCATCGTCGTCATCACCCAGATGCAGCCGATTTCGGTGCTCTTCACGGTACCGGAGACGGAGCTGCCGGCGGTGCTCACGGCGATGCGGCAGGGGCGGTCGCTCCCCGTGCAGGCGTGGGACCGGTCCGAATCGCAGCAACTGGCCACGGGTGTGCTGCAGACGGTGGACAACCAGATCGACACGACGACGGGCACCATCCGCCTGCGCGCGGTGTTCCCCAACCACGACGACCGGCTGTTTCCGAACCAGTTCGTCAACGTCATCCTGAACCTCTCCACGGTACGTGACGCCACCGTCGTGCCGTCGGCTGCCATCCAGCGCGCGTCGTTCGGCACGTTCGTCTACGCGATCAAGGACGACGGCACTGCGACGATTCGGCGGGTGGCGCTCGGCCCCGCGGAGGGCGACAGGGTGGCGATCACCGAGGGCGTCGAACCCGGCGATCGCATCGTGCTCGAAGGCGTGGACGCGCTGCGCGAGGGCATCGAGGTGGACGTGGTCGGGACGTCCACCGATCCGGGGGAGCCAGCAACGGCCGCGCCGAAGCAGGGCGCTGCTCAGCCCAGCGCGGAGTCGAAGCGATGAACATCTCGCGCCCGTTCATCCTGCGCCCGGTCGCCACGGCGCTCCTGATGGGCGCACTGCTGCTCTCCGGCATGCTGGCATACCGGCTGCTGCCGGTGTCGGCACTGCCCCAGGTGGACTACCCCACCATCCGGGTCCTCACCTTCTATCCGGGTGCCAGCCCGGACGTCATGACCAGCGCCGTGACCGCCCCACTCGAGCGGCAGTTCGGGCAGATTCCGGGGCTCGACCAGATGTCGTCGACCAGCTCCGGCGGCGCCTCGGTAATCACGCTGCGGTTCTCGCTCGAGAAGGCGATCGAGGTGGCCGAACAGGAGGTGCAGGCGGCGATAAACGCGGCAGGCAACCTGCTGCCGAACGACCTGCCGCAACCGCCCGTGTACAACAAGGTCAACCCGGCCGACACGCCGGTGCTGACGCTCGCCATCACGTCCGAGACGATGCCCCTCCCAGAGGTGCACGACCTCGTGGACACGCGCGTGGCGCAGAAGCTCTCGCAGTTGCCGGGGGTCGGCCTCGTCAGCATCGCGGGCGGCCAGCGCCCGGCGGTGCGCATCCAGGCCAACCCGCAGGCGCTCGCGGCACACGACCTGAACCTGCAGGACCTGCGCGCGGTGATCGCGGCGGCGAACGTGAACCAGCCGAAGGGCAACTTCGACGGTCCCGAGCGCTCGTTCATGCTCGACGCCAACGACCAGCTGCGCTCGGTGGAGGCCTACAAGGACCTGATCCTCGCCTACAGCGACGGCGCGCCGCTGCGGCTGTCGGACGTCGCCCGCGTCGTGGACGGCGCCGAGAACACGCGGCTGTCGGCCTGGGCCGACGACGTGCCGGCCGTGCTGATCAACGTCCAGCGCCAGCCCGGCGCCAACGTCATCGAGGTCGTGGACCGCGTGCGCGGCGTGCTGCCGCAGCTCACGGCCAGCCTGCCCGAGACGCTCTCCGTGTCGGTCCTCAGCGACCGCACCGACACCATCCGCGCCTCGGTGCGCGACGTGCAGCACGAGCTCGTGTTCGCCGTCGCACTCGTCGTGATGGTGACCTTCGTGTTCCTGCGCAACATCCCCGCGACCATCATCCCGAGCGTCGTCGTGCCGCTGTCGCTCATCGGCACGTTCGGCGTGATGTACCTCGCCGGCTTCTCGGTCAACAACCTGACGCTGATGGCGCTGACCATCGCCACCGGATTCGTCGTGGACGACGCGATCGTCATGGTGGAGAACATCGCGCGCTACCTCGAGGAAGGCGCCACGCCGATGCAGGCCGCGCTCGAGGGCGCGCGGCAGATCGGCTTCACACTCGTGTCGCTCACGCTGTCGCTCATCGCCGTGCTGATCCCGCTGCTGTTCATGGCGGACGTGGTCGGCCGGCTGTTCCGGGAGTTCGCGATCACGCTCGCGGTCTCGATCCTGATCTCCCTCGTGGTGTCGCTGACGCTGACGCCGATGATGTGCGCCCGGCTGTTGAAGGCGGAACACCACGAGTCGCACGGTCGCCTCTACCACGCCACCGGCCGCTTCTTCGACCGCACGATCGCCTTCTACGGCCGCACGCTGACCTGGGCGCTGCGTCACGAGACCCTGACGCTCCTGGTCGCGGTGGCGACGCTTGCGGTCACGGTGTGGCTCTACGTGGTGGTCCCCAAGGGGTTCTTTCCCGTGCAGGACACCGGCGCCATCCAGGTGATCACCGAGGCGCCGCAGTCGGTGTCGTTCTCGGCGATGGCCGAGCGGCAGCGCGCCGCGGCGCGCGCCATCCTCGAGGAGCCCGACGTCGAAGGGCTGTCGTCGTTCATCGGCGTGGATGGATCGAATGCGACGCTCAACAGCGGTCGCATGCTGGTGACGCTCGCCTCGCGTGAGGAGCGCGATCGCGCCGCCACCGAGATCATCGCGTCGCTGCAGCAGCGGGTGGCGCGCGTGCCGGGCATCACGCTCTACATGCAGCCGGTGCAGGACCTCACCATCGAGGACCGCGTCAGCCGCACGCAGTTCCAGTTCACGCTCGAGGATCCGGACGCCGACAGGCTTGCCGAATGGGTGCCGAAGCTGCTGGCCCGCCTGCAGCAGGCACCGGAACTCGCCGACGTGGCGAGCGACCTCCAGGACCGCGGCCTCCAGGCGTTCGTCGACATCGACCGCGACGCCGCGAGCCGCCTCGGCGTGCGCGTCGCCGCCATCGACGATGCGCTGTACGACGCGTTCGGCCAGCGGCTGATCTCGACGATCTACACGCAGGCCAACCAGTACCGCGTCGTGCTGGAAGTGGATCCTCGCTTCCAAATCGGGCCGGAAGCGCTCGGGCAGGTGTTCGTGGCCACGGCCGACGGCCAGCAGGTGCCGCTCTCGAACCTGGCGTCGATCGAGGAGCGCAACACCCGCCTCGTCATCAACCACGCCGGCCAGTTCCCCGCGGTGACGATGTCGTTCAACCTGGCGCCTGGCGCCTCGCTGGGCGCAGCGGTGGAAGCCATCGAGCGGGCGGAACGCGAAATCGGCCTGCCGGCGAGTATCCAGACGACGTTCCAGGGTGCGGCCGCCGCCTTCCGTGCATCGCTGGACAGCACCCTCCTGCTGGTGCTCGCCGCCATCGTCACGATGTACGTCGTGCTCGGCGTGCTCTACGAAAGCTACATCCACCCGATCACGATTCTCTCGACGCTCCCCTCGGCGGGCGTCGGGGCACTGCTCGCCCTCTTGCTGACCGGCCGCGACCTCAGCCTGATCGCGGTCATCGGCATCATCCTGCTGATCGGCATCGTCAAGAAGAACGCGATCATGATGATCGACTTCGCGCTCGACGCCGAGCGCAGTGAAGGCCTGCGGCCGCGCGAGGCGATCTACAAGGCCGCGCTGCTGCGCTTCCGTCCGATCCTGATGACCACGCTCGCGGCGCTGTTCGGCGCGCTGCCGCTGATGCTCGCCTCGGGTTCCGGCGCCGAGATGCGGCAGCCGCTCGGCCTGGTGATGGTCGGCGGGCTCCTCCTGAGCCAGGTGCTCACGCTGTACACCACGCCGGCCATCTACCTCTTCTTCGATCGGCTGGCCCACGCGTGGCGCGCCGCGCCGCAGCGTGTGGCCGTGGAGGACGCACCGGCATGAGCCTCTCCTCGCCCTTCATCACGCGCCCGGTAGCGACGACGCTGCTCAGCCTGTCGATCGTGATGGTGGGCACGCTCGGCTACCTGCTGCTGCCGGTGTCGCCGCTGCCGCAGGTCGACTTCCCGGCGATCCAGGTCACCGCGTCGCTGCCCGGCGCCAGCCCCGAGACGATGGCGTCGAGCGTGGCGACGCCACTCGAACGGGCGCTCGGCACCATCGCCGGCGTCAACGAGATCAGCTCGCAGAGCTCGCAGGGGTCGACCCGCATCTTCATCCAGTTCGACCTGGGCAAGAACATCGACACGGCCGCCCGCGAGGTGCAGGCGGCCATCAACGCGTCGCGGTCGCTGCTGCCGAGTGCCCTGCCGGGCATGCCGCAGTACCGCAAGATCAATCCGTCGCAGGCGCCGATCATGCTGCTGGCGCTGACGTCGAAGACCGCGACGACGAGCGAGCTGTACGACCTCGCGTCCACGGTGCTGGCCCAGAAGGTGGCGCAGGTCACCGGCGTCGGCGACGTCACCGTCGGCGGCGGTTCGCTGCCCGCGGTGCGCGTCGAACTGCAGCCGCAGGCGCTCACGCAGTACGGCATCTCGCTCGACCAGGTGCGCCAGGCGATCAGCGGCGCGAACCTGCTGCGTCCCAAGGGCGTGATCGAGGACGACGAGCGCCACTGGCAGATTCAGGCAAGCGACCAGCTGTCCAGGGCGGCCGACTACCAGCCGCTGGTGATCGCGTATCGCAACGGCGCACCCGTGCGGCTCGGGGACGTGGCGCGCGTCTACGACGGCGTCGAGGACCGCTACAACGCCGGCTACTTCAACGACGACCCCGCCGTCCTGCTCGTCGTCAGTCGCCAGCCGCAGGCAAACATCATCGCGACCGTCGACGGCGTGATGGAGCAGTTGCCGGCGCTGCGGGCGTTCCTGCCGGCCGGCGTGTCGCTCGACGTCGCCAGCGACCGATCGCCGACGATTCGCGCCACCCTGCGCGAGGCCCAGCACACGCTGCTGATCGCGGTGGTGCTCGTCGTGTTCGTCGTGCTGCTCTTCCTGGCAAACGTGCGCGCCGCGCTGATCCCGGTGACCGCCGTCCCCGTGGCGCTGATCGGCAGCTGCGCGGTGATGTACCTGTGGGGCTTCTCGCTGAACAACCTGTCGCTGATGGCGCTCATCGTCGCGACGGGGCTCGTCGTGGACGACGCCATCGTCGTGCTCGAGAACATCTCACGCCACGTGGAAGCAGGGCTCGGGCCGGTGCAGGCCGCGCTCAAGGGGGCGCAGGAGGTCGGCTTCACGCTGCTGTCGATGAACCTCTCGATCGTGACGGTGTTCGTCTCGATCCTCTTCATGGGCGGCATCGTCGAGCGGCTGTTCCGCGAGTTCTCGATCACGCTCGTCGCGGCGATTCTCATCTCGCTCGTCGTGTCGCTCACCCTGACGCCGATGCTCTGCGCGCGCTGGCTGGTGCGCCACAGGCGCCCGGGCCGCTTGCAGCGGACCAGCGACGCGGTGTTCGGCTGGCTGCGCCGCGGGTATGGCCGGACGCTGGACTGGGCACTCGACCACGCCCCGCTCGTGCTGATGCTGTTCATCGGCGTGGCGGCGCTCAACGTGCACTTGTACGTGCAGGCGCCGAAGAGCTTCCTGCCCGACCAGGACACCGGCCAGCTCGGAGGGTTCATCCGCGGCGACGACGGAATGTCGTTCCAGATCATGCAGCCGAAGATCGAGGCGTTCCGCAAGGCCGTGCTGCAGGACCCGGCGGTCGAGAGCGTGGCGGGCTTCATCGGCGGCGGCCGCGGGATCAACAACGCGCAGATCTTCGTGCGGCTCAAGCCGCTCGACGAGCGGCAGGTATCGGCGCAGGTCGTTGCCGACCGCATCCGCCGGACCCTGCCCCCGGTGCCGGGGGCGCGGCTGTGGCTCAACGTCGATCAGGACATCCGCTTCGGCGGCGGCTTCGGTCGCGGCTCGTACCAGTACACGCTGCGCGCCGACGACATCACCGAACTGCGCACGTGGGGCCAGCGTGTCCGCAACGAGCTGGCGAAGGTGCCGGAGATCACCGGGATCGAGGACGAGCTCGTGTCGAGCCAGCAGATCATGCTGGAGGTCGACCGCGAGGCGGCGCGACAGCTCGGGATCGAGATGAACACCGTGACGCAGGCGCTCAACAACGCGTTCGGCCAGCGGCAGGTGTCGACGATCTACAACAGCATGAACCAGTACCGCGTGGTGATGGAGGTGGCCCCGCAGTTCGCGCAGGGTCCCGAAGCGCTCGACGCGCTCCACGTCGTCACCGAGAGCGGGCGGGTGCCGCTCTCCACCTTCAGCCGCTACACGCGCAGCTCCGCGAACGACCGCGTGAGCCGCAACGACCAGTTCGCCTCGACGAGCATCGGCTTCGAGCTGGCGCCCGGCATCAGCCTGAGCGAGGCGCAGACGGCCATCGAGCGCGCGGTCGGACAGTTGACGATGCCGACGGCGATCCAGGGCCGGCTCCAGGGCAACGCCAGCATGTTCCAGCGGCTGCAGGGCAACCAGCCCCTCGCGATTCTCGGGACGCTGCTCGTCGTGTACATCGTGCTCGGCGTGCTCTACGAGAGCTACCTGCACCCGTTGACGATTCTCTCCACGCTGCCGTCGGCCGGCGTCGGCGCGCTGCTCGCGCTGTTGCTGCTCGACACCGAGTTCAGCCTCGTGGCGCTGCTCGGCGTCTTCCTGCTCATCGGGGTCGTGATGAAGAACGCGATCCTGATGGTCGACGTCGCCCTGCAGATCGAGCGGGAGCGACGCGTGACGCCGCTGCAGGCGATCCGCGAAGCCTGCCTGCTGCGACTGCGGCCCATCCTGATGACGACGATGGCGGCGCTGCTCGGCGCCTTGCCGCTGATGCTCGGCACCGGCGAGGGTGCCGAGTTGCGACAGCCGCTCGGCATCGCGATCGTCGGCGGCCTGTTCATGAGCCAGGTGCTGACGCTGTACACGACGCCCGTCGTGTACCTGTACCTGGAGCAGTTGCGGCTGCGGATCGGCGCGCGCCGTGGGCGTCGCCGCGCGGGGAGCGCCGCCCCGGCGACAGGCGGGCACGTCACGGA
>JAEYZV010000351.1 GCA_023427865.1 Acidobacteriota bacterium | reverse complement strand
GCGTCGGGCAGGGCCCGACGCCTACGAATGCGTGAAACGCGTCGGGCAGGACCCGACGCTCACGAATGGTGATACGTCCTCGCCGGGCCATGCCGGCAGAGTCAGACGCCTGTTCAGAACAACTTCTTGAGCAACCCGATGGCGCCCTGCTTCCACGGCACGCGATGCGAGATGCCGGAGGCGGAGGCAAACGAGTCCTTGTGCGCGATGTACCACTCGAAGTTGCGCAGCAGCGCGTCGCGGTTGGAGAACTTCGGCGTGAAGGCGAGCTGGCGTTCGGCCTTGTCGATCGCCACGAACGAGTCCTTCGAGGCCGTCTCGTACACCCACTTGTACAGCGGCGAGACGCCGAGCGCCTCGAGCAGCCGCAGCCCCCAGATCGCCGGCGCGGCAGGAAAGCCGATGATCCGCTTGCCGTGACCGGCGCGGTCGAGTACCGCCTGGTAGTCTTCGCGCATCGTCAGGAAGTCGCGGGCGCCGATGTTGAACGTGTCGTTGACGCGCTCGGCCGGCAGCGTGAGGCAGCGCAGGATGGCTTCGCAGAGATCCTCGACGTCGAGCAGCTGGTAGCGATTGCGACCGTTGCCGATCATCGGGAAGTTGCGCGCGTCGAGCGCCCAGTCATAGAGCAGCGCGAACACGCCGAGGCGTTCGGGACCGATGAACGACTTGGGCCGCAGCACCGGCACCACCATGCCCGCGCGCCGGAACTCCTCCGCGACCTGCTCGGCCTCGACCTTCGCGATGCCGTACGGCCCCACCCCGTGCAACGCGTCCTCCTCCTTCAGCGGATGGTGATCGGGGATGCCGTACACCGCGGTGGACGAGATGTGCACGAACCGCGCGACCGCGTGGTCGCGCGCGGCGTCGAGCATGATGCGCGTGCCGACGACGTCGGTCGTGTGGATGTCCTCGGGCGGGTAGAGCGGCAGCGCGGCGGCGCAATGGACCACCAGCGTGCAGCCCTCGAGCGCCGTATCCACGTCGCGCCGGATGCGGATGTCGCCCTGGATCACTCGCACGTGCGGCTCCATGTCCGGGTAGCCGAACGGCGCGATGTCGAGGGACGTGAGCGCGTACCCGCGACTGTGGAGGTAGCGCAGCAGGTTGATGCCGAGGAAGCCGGCCCCGCCGGTGACGAGCACTCGCGGGCCGCCTGCGGTCGTGTTTGCGTCAGCCAAAACCTCGGGATTGTACCGCTGAACGGCGGGCGCGGACGTCGGGGAGCCGATCTCGTCGGGTGTGCGCGCTGCCGGGCGCGGCGACCGGGTGACGGGAGTGCGCCGCGCGAGGGATCGCGCGTTGCGCGGCCCACGGCCGAGGCCTGACGGTCCGGCCCGCGCTGCTACACTCGCCCCTGATGGTGGTGCTGCTGTCCACGTACGAGCTCGGGCGCCCCGCCTTCGGCGTGGCGTCCGCTGCCGCGTGGCTGCGCGCCGCAGGGCACCAGGTGCGCATCGTCGACCTGTCGCGCGAGTCGCTCGACGAGGCGGCGCTCGCGGCGGGGCGGCTCTTCGCTCTGCACGTGCCTATGCACGCGGCCACGCGACTGGCCGGACCGGTCCTCGCGGATCTGCGCCGTCGGCGCCCCGACGCACTGCGGGCGACCTTCGGGTTGTACGCGCCGCTGAACTCCGGGTGGCTGTGCGAGCAGGGAGCCACGCACGTGCTCGGCGTGGAGGCCGAGGCGGACCTCGTGGCACTCGCCGGGGGCGACGTCGCCCCCCTGCCGTCGATCGGGCGCGATCTGCCGAAGCTGCAGTTCCGTGTGCCCGATCGTTCGAGCCAGCTGCCGCTGTCGGCGTACGCGCGGCTCAACGGCGCCGGCGGACGCCGGCTCGCGGGCTATACGGAGGCGACGCGCGGCTGCCTGCACACCTGTGCCCACTGCCCGATCGTCCCGGTCTATCGCGGCACCCTGCGTGTCGTGCCGCACGACGTCGTCCTGGCCGACGTCGATCAGCAGGTCGCGGCCGGTGCGCGTCACATCACGTTCGGCGACCCCGACTTCCTCAACGGGCCCGGCCACGCCCGCCGCATCGTCGAGGCGCTCGCGCAACGCCATCCCGACGTGACCTACGACATCACGGTGAAGGTCGAGCACCTGCTGGCCAATCCTGCGCACCTCGATCTGTTTGCCGCGACAGGCTGCGCCTTCGTGACGTCCGCGATCGAGGCATTCGACGACGGCATCCTGCGGCACCTGGAGAAGGGGCACACGGCCGACGACGCTCGTCGCGCCATCGAGGCATGTCGCACGCGGGGCCTCGCACTCGTGCCCACGTTCGTCGCGTTCACCCCGTGGACGACGCTGGAGGGCTACATCGCGTTCCTCGCCGAACTGTCGGCGCTCGATCTCGTCGACGCGGTTGCGCCGGTGCAACTGGCCCTGCGGCTGCTGCTACCGTCGGGGTCGCCGTTGCTCGCGCACCCCGACGTGCGTCGCGTCGCGGCTGCGTTCGATGGGGCAGCGCTCGCCTACCCGTGGACGCACGAGGATCCGCGTGTCGACGCGCTCCACCGCGAGGTGATGGCCTGGCTTGCGGGGCCGGGCCGGCGCGCGGCACGCCGGGCGGTACATGCCGCCATCAGCGGTCTCGCGGCGGACGCGGCTGGCGTCTCCGTCCCCGCGCTGGTTCCCTTCGCGCCGGGCGAGGTGCGCGCGCGCGCATCCGTGCCGTACCTCGACGAGCCCTGGTACTGTTGAGCCGAGCCCCCTGGAGAGCCGGGAGCTCTCGTGTGATGTCCACCACCGTCCTGCTGTGCACCACCACTCTCGGATACCAGGCCCGCGCGTTCGACGATGCAGCGCGTCGCGCCGGGGTGACGCTCCGCGTCGTGTCCGATCGGTGCGATCACCTGGACGACCCGTGGGGCGATCAGGCGATACCGGCCCGCTTCGATCGCGATCCCGCGCTCGTCGCCCCGGTACTCGACGCCCTGCAGGGGGCGCGGGTGGGCGGTGTGCTCGCGGTGGGCGACCGCCCCGCCTGGCTCGCAGCGCACCTGGCGCAGGCGTTCGGCCTGCCGTGGCACTCGCCGGAGGCGGTCGCCGCGGCCACGCACAAGCTGCTCGCGCGGGGCAGGATGCTGGCAGCGGGCCTGCCGGTCCCGTGGTTCGTCAGCGTGCCGGCGCGCGGCGACGAGGACCTGGATCGGCTCACGCGCGTGCGGTTCCCGTGTGTGATCAAGCCGCTCGGCCTCTCGGCCAGCCGTGGCGTGATGCGTGCGGATTCACTTACCGAACTGCTGGCGGCGCGCGAGCGCATCGCCGCCCTGCTCGACCGCCCGGACGTGCGTGCGGGATCGACGGCCGACGCCGGGACGCTCCTCGTCGAAGGCTTCGTGCCAGGGCGGGAGTTCGCGCTCGAGGGTGTGCTCGAGCACGGCGCGCTTCGCGTGTTCGCGCTGTTCGAGAAGCCCGATCCGCTCGACGGGCCCGTGTTCGAGGAAACGATCTACGTCACGCCGGCAAGGCTCGCGCGCGAGCGGCAGCACGCGATTGCCGGGCACGTCGCCCGCGCGGCGCTCGCACTCGGCCTCCACCACGGGCCGGTGCACGCCGAGTGTCGGGTCGACGGCAACGACGTGGTGGTGCTGGAAGTGGCGCCACGCCCGATCGGAGGATTGTGCGCGCGCGCGATCCCGGTGGTGGCGCCAGGCCGTGTGCGCGCCACGCTGGAAGACGCGCTGCTCGCACACGCGCTCGGGCACTCGCTCGACGGCTACGGCCACCAGGCGATCGCCAGCGGCGTCCTGATGGTGCCGGTGGGGGCCGCCGGCCGACTGCGCGAGTTGCGGGGGGCCGAAGAGGTGCGGGCGATGCCGTGGGTGACCAGCGTCGACGTGACGGCAAAGCCCGGACAACTGCTCGAGCCTCTGCCGGAGGGCGGCGCCTACCCGGCGTTCGTGTTCGCCCAGGGGGCCGAGCCCGACGACGTCGTGACGACGCTCAGGGAAGCGTCTGCCCGCCTGCGGCTGGTCGTGGATCGCGTGCTGCCTACTTCGATGGCGTAGGCGTGTAGCCCGGAGGCAGGGAGGCGCTCTCGCCGAAGAAGAAGTCCTCCATGTGCTTGGCGACGAGCTCCTGGGCTTCCTTCTGCCAGGGCATCAGCCGGTACTCGTTGAGGATCATCTTCATCCGCTCTTCCCACATCTCCCAGGCTTCCTGCGAGACGCTATCGTAGATACGCTGACCGAGCGGCCCGGGCCATGGTGGTTCCTCCAGCCCCGGCAGTTCCCGCCCCAGCTTCACGCAGTGCACCGTTCGCATCCGGGGATCGTACCAGAGCCAGTCATGTCCGTTCTCCACCGTGTCCGATCGTCGCCCCGCCTCCTCGTCACGCTCGGCGTGCTCGGCGGCAGCTTCCTCGCCGCCATCGAGGCCACCATCGTCGCGACCGCGATGCCGACGGTGGTGGAGCAGTTCGGTGGACTCGCCCACTACAGCTGGGTGTTCTCCGGCTACATGCTGACATCGACCGTGACCACGCCGGTCTGGGGCCGTCTCTCGGACGTGTACGGTCGCCGACCGCCGTACATGGTCGCGATCGGCCTGTTCCTCCTGGGGTCGGTCCTGTGCGGCATGGCCACGTCGATGACGCAGCTGATCGTCTTCCGGGCGCTGCAGGGCGTTGGCGCCGGCGGACTGCTGCCGCTCGGGATGGTCATCCTCGGCGACATGTTCTCGCTGGAGGAGCGGGCCCGTGCGCAGGCGCTGTTTGCCGGCGTGTGGGGGATTGCCTCGATCGCCGGGCCGCTGCTCGGCGCGGTGCTCACCGAGGGTGCCTCCTGGCGCTGGATCTTCTTCATGAACCTGCCGTTCGGCGCTGCCGCGGCGTTCCTCGTGGGACGGTTCTTCGTCGACCGGCTGCCGACCCGCCGCGCCGTGGTGGACTACGTCGGGGCGGCACTCCTGATGTCGTCGCTGTCGGCGCTGATGCTGGCGTTGAATCAGACAGGTGTCGCGGATGCGACCCTCGGACCGGCGATCGTGCAGGGGTTGTACGTGGCGGCGGTGGTGCTCGGCGTCGCGTTCATCGCGATGGAGCGCCGCACCGAGCAGCCAATCCTGCCCTTGTCGCTCCTCGAGAACCGCATGGTCGCCGCGACCACCGTCTCCGGGACGCTCCTCGGCATCGCGATGTTCGGCGTGCTGGCGTTCGTGCCCCTCTACGTGCAGTCGGCGCTCGGACGGTCGGCGCGAGAGGCCGGCGGGGTGCTGACGCCGCTGCTGCTCGGGTGGGTGTGCATGTCGATCGTCACGGGACGGCTCCTGCCGCGGGTCGGCTTCCGGCCGTTCATCCTCGGCGGACTCACGTGTGTCACCGTCGGGTTCGTCGGCCTCGCGACGCTGCAGCCCACGACGCCGCTGTGGCGGATGCACGTGGACCTCGGGCTGATGGGCGTCGGCATGGGCATGACGGCGCTGTCGCTGCTGCTGGCAGTGCAGAGTGCCGTGGCGCGCGAGCAACTCGGCGTCGCGACGTCACTCACGCAGTTCACGCGGAGCATCGGCGGGGCCGTCGGGGTGGCGGTGATGGGCGCGGTGGTCACGGCGGCAATCCCGGTTGGCGGGAATTCGCCTGCGGCCCTTGCGGCGGGTCTGCATCGCGCCTTCATCCTCGGCGCCGTGGTGTCGGGGATCGCCCTGTTTTCCGCGTTGTTCGTGCCAGGCGGGCGTCCCGAGCAAAAGAAAACGGCTGTGTAAGAGTTACTGTTGGGTTTTCATTCACGGCTCAGCTCGCTTGCGGGGCGCCTCGGCTAACCTTGGTTAGCCGGCGTATTTCGCTAGTGGCCGTGGCATTGCGCCGCCGCCGTACGTGGCATGGTTGTTGTAGAGGTGAGGGTGACTATCGACACAGGTCGCGCGGGCAATTCCGCGAGGTTAGTGGTCGTCGAGGGAGGCTTTACCGTGAACAACGAGAACAACACCGCCGAGCAGGGCGAAACGCGCCGCAAGGAGCGCCGTGGCTTCGCGTCGATGTCCCCGGAGAAGCAGCGTGAGATCGCCAGCAAGGGCGGGCGTGCGGCGCACATGAAAGGGACGGCGCACGAATGGACGTCGGAAGAAGCGCGCGCTGCTGGTCGCAAGGGCGGGCGCGCGAGCCGCGGTGGCCGCGGCCGGCTGCCCGAGGGTGGATCCGCCGAGTAGCGGG
>JAEYZV010000126.1 GCA_023427865.1 Acidobacteriota bacterium | reverse complement strand
CCCGACCGCTGCGCCACCATGTATGCTTCGCCTATGCGCAGAGCAGTCCTGTTCGCCGCCCTCGGCCTCCTCGCCTCTCCGCTGGCCGCGCAGCAGCCTCCCGAGTACGACTTCCTGATCAAGGGTGGACGCGTCGTCGACCCCCGCAACTCGCTCGATGCGGTGCGCGACGTCGCGATAAAGGACGGCAGGATTGCCGCCGTGGCCCCCAACATCGCAGCCGCGCGCGCGCTGAAGGCCGTGGACGCCGGCGGGCTCGTCGTGACGCCCGGCCTCATCGACATCCACGTGCACGTGTTCCCGGGCGAGAAGCTCCGCGACTACGCAGGCGGCGACTGGAGCGTGTACCCCGACGGGTTCACGTTCCGCAACTGCGTGACGACGGTGGCCGATGCCGGCACGTCGGGCTGGCGCAACTTCGACGACTTCAAACGCCGCATCATCGACCAGTCCAAGACGCGCGTCACCGCGTTCCTGAACATCGTCGGCAATGGCATGGGGTCGGGCAAGATCGAGCAGAACGCCGAGGACATGGACGGCGCAGCGACGGCGCAGAAGGCGCTCGAGCACAAGGGCGTCGTCGTCGGCATCAAGAGCGCGCACTACAACGGCGCCGACTGGAAGCCGTACGAGCAGGCGGCCATTGCCGGCAAGCAGGCCGACATCCCGGTGATGATCGACTTCGGCGGCAACGTCAAGGCCGGTCGCACGCTGATGGAGCTGTTCACGAAGTACCTGCGCCCCGGCGACATCTTCACGCACATGTACGGCGGCGTGCGCGGCGAGCAGGATGCCGAGACCAGACGGGCCAGTGCGGCGATGGTCGAGGGTCGCAAGCGCGGCATCATCTTCGACGTCGGCCACGGCGGCGCCAGTTTCCGCTACTCGGCGGCGGTCCCGATGATGAAGGCCGGGTTCGTGCCCGACTCGATCTCCACCGACCTCCACACGAGCAGCATGAACTCCGCGATGAAGGGGCAGCTGAACGTGATGGGCAAGTTCATGGCGATGGGGTTGTCGCTGAACGAGGTGGTCCGGATGTCCACGACCAACCCGGCGCGCCAGATCAAGCTCGACGAGCTCGGGCACCTCGGTGTCGGCGCACCGGCCGACGTCGCCGTGCTGCGGGTGGAGAAGGGCAACTTCGGATTCGTGGACCCGGTGGGCGGGCGCATCGATGCCACCCAGCGCCTCGCGTGCGAGCTGACCGTCCGCGACGGCAAGGTCGTGTACGACCTCAACGGCATGATCGCCGACCCGTGGGACACGCTCCCGGCCACGGCGCGCGGCGGCGACCCGAAGTGGGATCGCACCCGCGGCCATTGAGCGCAGCCTGTAGACTCGCCCCATGTCCGATACGGTTGCCAGCCTGTCCGCGCGGCGGCACGTGCCGCCCGCCGTCAACGAGCCGATCCGGAGCTATGCGCCGGGCACGCCCGAACGCGCGTCCCTGAAGGCGCGCCTGGCAAGCATGTCGGCCGAACACGCCGACATCCCGGTCATCGTCAACGGCCGCGAGCACCGCACCGGCGACATGGGGCAGGTGGTGATGCCGCACGCGCACGCGCACGTGCTCGGCACGTGGCACAAGGCGACGCCGGACCTGGTGCAACAGGCCATCGAGGCGAGCGCGGCGGCCCGCGTCGAGTGGAGCCGCTGGCCCTGGGAGGACCGCGTCGCCGTCTTCCTGCGTGCGGCCGAACTGCTCTCGACGACATGGCGCGACACGCTCAACGCCGCGACGATGCTCGGGCAGAGCAAGACGGCGTTCCAGTCGGAGATCGACGCGGCGTGCGAGCTGATCGACTTCTTCCGCTTCAACTGCGCCTACGCCGAGGACCTCTACGGCGAGCAGCCGATCAGCGAGAAGGGCGTCTGGAACCAGACCGACTACCGCCCGCTCGAAGGGTTCGTGTACGCCGTGAGCCCCTTCAATTTCACCGCGATCGGCGGCAACCTCGCCGGCTCGCCGGCGATCATGGGCAACACGGTGATCTGGAAGCCGTCGCAGACGGCGATGCTGAGCGGCTACTACATCATGAAGCTGCTCGAAGCCGCGGGGCTGCCTCCGGGCGTCATCAACTTCGTGCCGGGGGATCCCGCGGCGATCTCCGACGCGCTGCTGACGCATCCCGATCTCGGTGGCGTGCACTTCACCGGCAGCACCACCGTGTTCAACGGCATGTGGAAGACGATCGGCAGCCGCATGGCCAGCTACCGGTCGTATCCGCGCATCGTCGGCGAGACGGGCGGCAAGGACTTCATCATGGCGCACCCGTCTGCCGACGAGGCGGCGCTTGCCGTGGCGATCGTGCGCGGTGCGTTCGAATATCAGGGGCAGAAGTGCTCGGCCTGCAGCCGCATCTACATCCCGCAGTCGCTCTGGCCCGGCGTGCGCGACCGCATGGTCGCGATGATCGACGACATCGCCGTGGGCGACGTGCGCGATTTCCGCAACTTCATGGGCGCGGTGATCGACGAGCGCGCCTTCACGAAGATCAGCGGCTATCTCGAGGAGGCCCCACGGACCGGGAAGGTGATCGCGGGTGGCACCGCGGCCAGGGACGTGGGTTGGTTCGTGCAACCGACGCTCGTGCAGACCGAGGATCCCGCGGCCCGCATCATGTGCGAGGAGATCTTCGGGCCCGTCGTAGCCGCGTACGTCTATCCCGACGACGAGTACGTCGAGACGATGGGCATCGTCGATCGCACGTCGCCGTACGCGCTCACCGGTGCGATGTTCGCCACCGACCGCCAGGCCATCCGGCTCGCACACACAC